>SEDB01000638.1 GCA_004210715.1 Pedobacter sp. | reverse complement strand
ACCGGCGTACTCGGAAAGGTTATTACCATTGATGCCGTACCCTTGGTTTGGTATCGGGTTTTGATTGCTACATCAACACTTTTGCTTTGGTTTTTGATTACAAAAAAGAATATTAAAGTTTCAAAAAAACAATTTTTCCAGTTCTTTTTAACCGGAGGAATTGTAGCCATTCACTGGATATTTTTCTTTCATGCCATTAAAGTTTCAACTGTTTCTGTTACGCTGGTTTGCCTTTCATCCTTCACTTTATTTACCGCTATTTTAGAGCCGTTGATTAAAAAACAACCCATTCAAATTGGTGATATTCTCATCGGCTTGTTAATCATTTTGGGAATTTATATGATTTTTAAATTTGAAGGTCAATACACTTTGGGAATTATTTTCGGTCTTCTTGCCGCCGTAGCATCGAGTTTATTTTCTACCATAAACTCAACACTTGTTCAAAAAAGCGAACCTTCAATCATCGGATTTTATGAGTTAATTGGTGGTCTTTTCTGGATTACGCTATATCGATTATACGATGGATCTTTAATCAATTCTACATTCAATTTAGATTTCAAAAACTGGTTTTATATTGGAATTCTGGGAACACTTTGCACCTCGGTGGCTTACGTTGCAGGTGTATCTGTAATGAGAACTTTATCAGCATTTCGCGTTGCTTTAGTTACCAATCTTGAACCCGTTTACGGTATAATATTAGCCTTCTTTTTCTTTAAAGATAAGGAGCAAATGACAGGTGGTTTTTACATCGGTGCGCTCATCATTTTAGGCTCTATTTTCTTATATCCTATTTACAAAAGAAGGCAAAATAAACAATAGCATACTGTGGTAATTAGATCAGTAAAAACCTATGCTGTTACTCTAAAAATCATGGGATAACATCACAGCATTACTTCAAATAACACGCTCATTATCGATGGCAAATAAGCTTATCAAACATTTGCTTACTAACCTTTAAATGCTTTAAAAAGATCTTAATTTCAACTTAGGCTACCGCATAATTCTAGCTAATATTTGTGTTCAGGAGCCGATAAAATAACGTCATAATTTGAGTTAGTTGTAGGCATTTACAATACAAAAATCTACATGAACTTACTCCAGTTTGGATGGTAAACCTAAGTAAAAACACTTTGCATTTTGATAACAAGAATTGTTTTAAACGGTCTTTTTTTACATTAAAGCCAAATTGAAGTGTGATTAATGTAAATCCTGCGAAACGCTTAAAA
>SEDB01000147.1 GCA_004210715.1 Pedobacter sp. | reverse complement strand
GCTTCTTTCCCATTAATGTTATCGGGTTTATTTATTGTGGCTTTAGGTTTTTCATTACAGCAAACGGTTGCCAATCCTTTAGCAATTGCATTAGGCCCAATAAGAACAGGGTCACAACGATTAACGTTAGCTGGTGGTATCAATAACTTTGGTACAACGATTGGTCCATTAGTGGTTAGTTTTGCAATTTTTGGTTCTGCGGCAAATGCAAGTTCAGATATCAGTATTGAAAGTGTAAAAGTTCCGTACCTTATTTTAGGAGTAGCGTTTATTGCAGTGGCAATATTTCTAAAGCTTTCTTCATTGCCTGATCGTCCTGCTTTAGTGGAGGCCAAAACAGAAGAAACAGGTGTAAAAGGATCAGCATTAAAATATCCACAGTTGGTATTGGGTATGATTGCGATTTTCGTTTATGTAGGTGTAGAGGTTTCTACAGCAAGTAATTTACCTGCTTACATGGAGAAAGATTTAGGTTTTGCCTTACATGATATTGCTCCTTATATTTCGTTGTATTGGGCGAGTATGATGATTGGTAGATGGACGGGTGCGGTGGAAGCCTTTACAGACAATGTTCAGACTCAAAAAATATTAAGATTTGTTGCTCCATATTTAGCTTTTGGGATTTTCTTAGCGGTTAATGCAATCGCTGATCATGATCTAGCACCTTTTTATGTTTATGGATTGATCATTCTAGTATTGATTATCGCTGATATGGCAAGTAAGGGAAATCCGGCAAGAATGCTATTGATATTCTCGGCAATTGGGATTCTTGCACTGCTTGTTGGAATGTTTACCACTGGAATGGTTAGTGTTTATGCCATCACTAGTGTAGGTTTATTCTGCAGTACTTTATGGCCATGTATTTTTACTTTAGCAGTGAGTGGATTAGGAAAACATACCAGTCAAGGTAGTAGTTTCTTAATTATGATGATTATGGGCGGAGGTATCATTAGCTGGTTGCAGGGTGCGGTTTCCGAGTTTACCGGCATCCAATACAGTTACATTGTGGGTATTCTTTGCTTTGCTTATTTAGCTTTTTATGCTTGGAGAGTAAGCGGGATTTTAAGATCTCAAGGCATCAACTTTGATCAGAAAATTTCTGGCGGACATTAATTTTTAATAATTATTTTTACAGCCACAAAGATTCACTCTTTGTGGCTTTTTTATTTTCAACATGACTGACAAACCAAGTTTCGATACCATATTTATGAATCTCGCTACCGATTTAGCTGCCCGTTCGCACTGCGTTCGAGCGCATGTTGGTGCAGTTTTAACCAAAGACACACGGATTATCTCCATCGGTTATAATGGTCCACCAGCCGGAACGCACAATTGTGATGAGGAATGGCCAGAACATGGCTGTGCAAGAGATAGTAAGGGAAGCTGCTCTTTGGCTTTACATGCTGAAGAAAATGCGATTCTCTACGCTTCCAAAAATGGATCGAAGATAGAAGGTTGCACGCTTTACACTACACTTTCTCCGTGTATTGCTTGCGCCAGACTAATTTTATCATCAGGTATTAAATTGGTTTATTATTCTAAATCTTACGCGGCTTACAAAGGTTTGCCTAGTGATGAAGGTGTAGATTTTTTGAGAAAGTTTGGGGTAGAGGTAAAGTTGATTGAGTCGTAATAAGATCGTTAGAAATAATAGTTTTTCTTTGAACTTTTGGCTTTTAGCTTTCGGCTTAAAATCCTATCTTTGCCCATGCAAGAAAAAATCATTATCGTCGATTTTGGTTCGCAGTTTACACAACTCATAGCCCGTCGAGTTCGCGAACTAAATATTTACTGTGAAATATATCCATATAACAACCTTCCTGAAATCTCAGCAGATGTAAAGGGTGTTATCTTTTCAGGTAGCCCATATTCTGTTCGTCAGGATGATGCGCCTCAAATTGATTTATCAAAATACCACAACAAATACCCATTGTTGGCTGTTTGTTACGGTGCGCAATATATTGCGCAACAATCCGGAGGCGATGTTCAGCCATCTTCAACCCGTGAGTATGGGCGTGCCAATTTAAATTTCGTAAACCAGGAAAATAAATTATTCAAAGGAATCAATATTGATTCACAGGTTTGGATGAGTCACGGAGATACCATTACCAGCATTCCGGATAATTTTGAATTAATTGCCAGTACTGATAGTGTAAAAGTTGCCGCTTACCATATTAAGGACTCAAATACGTATGCCATCCAATTCCACCCTGAAGTAACGCATAGTATTGATGGAAAGGTTTTATTGGAAAACTTTTTAGTTGATATTTGTGGATGCAGCCAGGACTGGACTTCAGCAGCATTTATAGATACTACCATTGCAGAATTACAACAAACCTTAGGTAATGACAAAGTTGTTTTAGGCTTGTCGGGCGGTGTAGATAGCAGCGTTGCTGCGGTTTTATTGCATAAAGCGATTGGTGCAAATTTACATTGTATTTTTGTTGATAATGGTCTTCTGCGTAAAGATGAATATGCACAGGTGCTTGAGCAATACAAACACATGGGTTTAAACATCAAAGGTATTGATGCTAAAGACCGTTTCTTAAGTCAACTTGCCGGGTTAACTGATCCTGAATTAAAGCGCAAAGCCATTGGTCGTGTTTTTATCGAAGTTTTTGATGATGCAGCACACGAAGTTACTGGTGTAAATTGGTTAGGTCAGGGAACAATTTATCCTGATGTGATCGAATCGATTTCTGTAAATGGTCCTTCTGCAACTATCAAATCACACCATAACGTTGGTGGTTTGCCAGATTTTATGAAATTGAAAGTGGTTGAGCCATTAAAAACACTATTCAAAGATGAAGTTCGCAGAGTAGGAAAAGCATTGGGTATTGATGATGTGATTTTAGGTCGCCATCCTTTCCCTGGGCCAGGTTTAGGTATTCGTATTTTGGGAGAAGTTACGGCAGAGAAAGTAGCAATCTTGCAAGATGCTGATGCGATTTATATCCATGAATTAAAAGCAGCTGGATTGTATGATAAAATTTGGCAGGCAGGATCAATCTTTTTGCCTGTTCAATCTGTTGGTGTAATGGGCGATGAGCGAACTTACGAAAACGTGATTGCGCTTCGTGCGGTGGAATCAGTAGATGGAATGACGGCAGACTGGTGTCATTTACCATATCCTGTTCTTGCTAAAATTTCAAATGAGATCATCAATAAAGTTAAAGGGATCAACAGAGTTGTTTATGATATCAGCTCTAAGCCACCTGCAACTATCGAGTGGGAATAATTTAAGTGAGCAGTTTTTATTTTCAGTTAACTGCTTTTTCAATTAAATATGACTTATGCTAGCAAGGTGGAATAAACTTTGCTAGCATATTTTGTTAAAAACAACAGGTATGAATTATAAAAATGGTTACTTTATTTTAGTCTTCTTTATTTTAGTTTTAGGAGCTTGTTCGCCTAAAATAAGAACGCCTAAAACACCAACCAGTAAACCTGTTGAAAAGGAAAAACCTGAAGAAAAAAAGAAAGCCGTTAAGAAATTCACACAAGCGAGTGTATCGTTGCTTGCGCCATTTAAACTGGATGAGCTGAATTTAAAAACAGCAACTAAGGCAGATGTCGAGAAATCTGCGATGCCAATTGATTTTTATCAGGGATTCAAATTAGGATTGGATTCTGCGGCAGCTTCGGGTTTAAATTTTAAATTAAACGTTTTTGACACACAGGATGATAATGCACACATATCAGTACTTTATAAAAACGAGCGATTTAAACAAAGTAATTTAATTGTTGGTCCGGTTTTTCCTGATGGACAAAAATTCATTTCAGCATATTCAAAAGAAAATAATATCCCTGTCGTTTCGCCATTGGCGGCGTCAAACCCCGGAGAGTTTAACAATCCGAACCTGATCTCTGTTGTTAATAATATTGATTTACATGGGCAAAAAATAGCAGCTTATATAGCTAAAAACTTCAACCTCGCCAATACGATAGTAGTAATCATCAATCCGAAGAAAACGGAAGATGAAGCTTTTGCTTCGCCAATAAGATCATACTTGCAAGCTAAGACTAAGTTTGTGGTTCAAGAATATGCATCAGCTTATACTTTTGAAACAAAAATGATTAAAGGAAAGCAATATGCCGTGGTAGTTACCTCTTCCGATCGGGCTTTTGTTCTACCGACTATTGAAAAGCTTTTTAAATTGAAAAACCTACCTTCAGGAGGATATAATATCAATCTTTTTGGTCATCCGAACTGGGTTAAACAGAATTATCCGACCGAAAAAGTACAAGCTTTAAATACCATTATCAGTTCTTCCTATAAAATTGATTATAAAAGTGCAACAGTAGTTTCATTTATTAAGAAATATCGCCGTCAGTTTGGTTTTGAACCTGGAGAATATGCCTACAAAGGATTTGATATTGGTTTGTATTTTGGAAAGCTTTTAGATCAATATGGCGAAGATTATCGTGACTACATCACTAAGGAGAAATATAAAGGACTTCATAATAATTTTTCATTTATTCATGATGAAAAATTAGGCTATATTAACACCAGTTTGATGTTGCTTAAGTACAAGAACTTTGCACTAAACATTGTCGAATAAATTAAAATTATCTTTTTTCTATGAAGGCAGACCATCAGCTAAGGGCTTTTGAACAGATTTTGAATAGTTATGACGGGAATTTGCCATTACATCGGTTTTTGCCAGGTTATTTTAAACAAAATAAGCAAATGGGTTCATCAGATAGAAGATGGGCAAGCAGACATGTTTATAGCTTTTTTAGATTAGGCAAAGCTTTATCAAACTTAACGCAACAAGAAAGATTATGCGTTGCGGATTTCCTTTGTCACGATACCTTAAGTGCTATTGTAGAGAGAGATTTTTCAGATTTAAAAGATGATGTGCAACTTTCATTGGCTGAAAAATTACAGCTAATCAAAAATAAATATCCAGATTTTAATCTTAAAGATGTTTATCCGTTACATCATCATTTGTCAGAGGGAATAGATCAAACGGAATTTAGTGCATCTTTTTTTAAACAACCTGATTTATTCATTAGAGTGGCTGCAGATGAAGCCAAATCTATTATTTTAAAACTGGAGAATGAAAATATATCCGTAAATCAGATTTCTGAAACAGCTTTGGCTTTACCTAACGGAACCAAATTGGAAACTGTTTTAAACGAAGGATCATATCAGGTTCAGGATTTATCGTCACAATATACGGGCGAATATTTTAAACCCAATAAGTGGGATAAATGGTGGGATTGTTGTGCCGCATCTGGAGGCAAAACTTTATTGCTTCATAGTTTGGAGCCGGTTATTGAACTACTGGTTACGGATTTGAGAGAGTCCATATTGATGAATTTGGATGAACGCTTTCGTTTGGCAGGAATTAAAAAATACCATAAAAAAGAGCTTGATTTGTTGAAAAACAATGATCAGATTTTACATCATTACCAATTTGATGGTATTATTTTAGATGCACCTTGTACGGGATCAGGAACATGGGGCAGAACACCCGAAATGCTAACTTTTTTTGAAGAAAGAAAAATAAATCAGTTTGCCGCGATACAAAAAGCGATTGTACCCAATGTGATCAAGTATTTGAAACCCGGCAAACCTTTAATTTATATTACCTGTTCAGCTTTTGCAGCTGAAAATGAAGCGGTAGTTCAACATTTATTAGATACATTACCCCTTACGCTCGAAAAAATGGAGGTAATTAAGGGTTACGAAAATAATGCTGATACGATGTTTGTAGCTAGATTTACCAGGATTTAATGATTCTATGATCTATGTTAAGCCTTAGTGTTTAGCCACGATTATACATGCTCAAACCACGATTTGAAATTCTTCTTCAAGTACTTCACTGCTTCTATTAAAACAGCAACTGCCCCAATGATTAATGTATATTCTTCAAAGCTGTTCATCTTTGGTTAGCTTTATGTTTAGATGAATATACGAAATTTTTGTTACAGTG
>SEDB01000637.1 GCA_004210715.1 Pedobacter sp. | reverse complement strand
TGCATCATGAAGTTCAGGTTGGCAAATTTCATCATCAATGATTGCGACATGTTCAATCCGTCGGCAGTCATTTCTTTTCGCAACGCCGAATGCATCTCGATGTACACAAAGCCATATAAAAATTTACCTATCCAGTTAAACAAATCCAATTCGGGCAATGCGGAAACAGCATTGTAACCTTTAGCAAAAGCAGTTTCAATTTTATCTTCCAAAGGATTGATGAATTGCTCATTAACTTCACTGTTTACCGGTATAACCAAAGTGTTGTACGAGCGGATACTCTCGTCCAGAAACTGAATTTGTTCCTCGCCCGTTAAGCCAGCTTGTTCCAATAACCATTTCGGAATTAAAGGAATCTGCAATACAGGAGAATTAAAGGTGTTGCCACTTAAGAAGCATTTCTTATATATAAAATCGAAATTTTGGAAAGGATTGTATAGGCCAGTATTCATCGCCACAATATTAGTTATTATATTTTTACGGCTTGTTAACGATGTTTTATTTTAACCCTGGGATTACAACCAAACATACAAAACGTTGTCATCTCGAACGAGATCTTTCGTATTGGAGAGATCTCTCCTCAAACACTAAAAAATTGGTTTCGTTCGAAATGACAACCGTTCGTGTTAGGGAGTTAAAGCATTACATAAGTCGCCATTCGAAATCGTAACGACTAATAATTATTATAAAACCCGCTAATGTTATCTACCAACTGACTGTAAATGGGTTTTGTAAATTCTAAAAACAGTGCACTCGGTGGTGGTGGCAATATCTCTTTTCTCCTGGTCATTGCGAATTGATTTTTGTCCAATGCCCGGTCATCGCCCTTGTAACTTGCCCAACTATCTCTCCAAACATAAGTGCCTGGGAATTTTTGCTGACGAACGATTTTTTTTGTCTCCCAATCCATGATCGTCATATCCAGTAATCCTGAAGAAGAAATATTTTTTTCGAAAATGCTTAGTGTAGCCCTTACTGTTCCGTAAATGGGTTTCCGTTCGCGGGTTTCGCCAATCACCACACTATCGCGTTTAAGTTTTTCTACTCTCTCTTTAACATAGGTTTGGCCTACCACAAAATCATCAAAATTCAAACTCAAAACCTGGTCGGGAACAATTTTTTGATTGGTGGCTTGTTCTTCTCCATAAAAAATAACAAACTTATTCCTCGAATAACTGCTAATGAACTGATCGATTTGCTGTTGAAAATAATCGGCACTTAATTTATA
>SEDB01000636.1 GCA_004210715.1 Pedobacter sp. | reverse complement strand
CCACCTTTGCCAGGCGTTACACCACCAACTACGTTTGTACCATACGCTAACATTTGTTCTGCGTGGTAAGTTCCTTCGTTTCCGGTAAAACCCTGAACGATAACCTTAGAATCTTTATTTACTAAAACGCTCATGTATCAATATTTTTTTGTGCAAAGCTAATATTATTGACTGGAAAGTCAAGCCTAAAAATAGATTATTTAGCCCATTTTTTCAGGAAAATGTAAGGATTTGATTTATGGCAGCTCTAGCCCTGCTATACACTACAATCTTTTAATGTAAAGTTACTAACCCTGATCAGCGATTTGCTAAAAAGGGTTAGCAACTTTCAAAACATTAAAAGTATTTTCGTTTCTATCAGGTTTATTTAACAACGCTTAGTGCCTTTGGCAACACCAGACAAAATGCCTAAATTTACGGAGAGCAGAAAGATTAAAGCTAAATGCAGAAAGCTAAAAGAACATCATATGAAAAACAAAGTTTTTATTCTCCTTACAATATTAACAACCATTGCTTTTGGTGTTAAAGCACAATCTATTGACACCACGAAATACATTTTGCAAAACGATACTGAAGTTGCAAAAAAAGAACCTGGAACACATAACGGTGGTGGAGAAACCATTGGCTATAATTTCTTTGGAAATGCCAAAAACCTTAAAACTGCCTTTCGTAAAAGAATTTTAAAATCCGGTTCATCCATCGGCTATCATTTGCAAAAGGAAGATGAAATTTATTACGTCATCAGTGGAAACGGCATCATGCAAATGAATGGCAAAATATTTCCAGTGAAACCTGGCGATGCAATTTTAACCCGACCAGGGAGTTCACATGGTATTAAGCCAAACGATGATAATGACTTAACTATTTTAATTGTTTACGAGAAAAAGTAGTTTGATTAAAGGATTAAAAATCCCGACCAACTCTAAATGCTATATTCATCTGTGTTTCAAACCTTTGTTCATAAACCGGATTGAAGTGGTATACTTTTGAAGCATTAATTTAAAAGATTGTCACGTCGTACCTCCTCACAATGACGAAAATAGGAATGACTGCTGCTTACCAAAAGATACTAACAAAAAGCCGGACTAACTTTAATTGTTAATCCGGCCTTGCTTTTCTAATTATTTTAAATCTTTAAGCTTTTTTAACTTCAGCTTTTGGCTCAGATTTCCATCCCTTTGCCCATTCCGCTTGTGCTGCATCATCCTGGAAAGTCCATGCTACGAAA
>SEDB01000006.1 GCA_004210715.1 Pedobacter sp. | reverse complement strand
GCCGCACGATCAGAAGAGAAAACAATCTTTTTTCCATCAGGAGAGTAGCTTGGCGCATAATCCGAAAAAACATCATTCGTAATTTGCGTAATCACTTTTGTGTCTAAATTATAAGAAAAAATATCGCTTTGTCCTTCCACCATACCTGAAAATGCAATGTCTTTTCCGTTTGGCGACCAGGTTAAGTTTCCAAACTGTTGAACCTGTTCCATTGCTGTTTGCGAAACTGTTGTTCCGTTAGCCACATTGATAATCATCATCTGGTTTTTACCATGACTAAAAATACTGAAAGCGAATTGCTTACTATCTGGCGACCAGGCTCCAGCCGATTCTATGAAGTTAAAGTCATCGATGTGTCCATTGGAAATTTGACTGGTCAGCTTTCGGATGATCCTTCCGGTTTTGGCATCAGCTAGAAATAAATCTATGCCAAATAGATCCTTTTCAGACATGAAAGCCAGGTATTTTCCATCTGGACTTAAGGCAGGAGCAACGTTCATATTACCTGCATTTTTATTGTCAATGATTTTAGTTCCGGTAATTTTTATCTGCGAGCTATCGGCTTTGAGCATCGGTTTGTAATGCGCATCAATGGAATTTTTCCATAAACCGGATAATGTTTTATCATCATAACCGAAGGTGTATCTGATCGCATTTTCATAACCATATTTTGCAGTATTTTTAAACAATGGAACAATGGTTGTATCTCCGTATTGAGAGCCAATATATGTCCAAAATGCTTGACCGTAGCGATAAGGGAAGTATTTATTAGAATTTGTTAAATCCTTTAATGATGGAATATCTCTGTTCAACATCGCATCTCGCATCCACATCGAAGTAAATGCGTCCTTTTTTCCTATAGAGAGGTATTCAGCCATACCTTCCACCATCCAAAGGGGCGTTTGACCAACATTTTCCAAGCTAATTGAATCTTTCTCCAATAGTGTATGATATTGAAAAGCATGAACCAATTCGTGTCCTAAAACATGGCGGGTTTGGCTATTCAGCTCCATAACAGGCATAATTACCCTATTTTTTAAGGCTTCTGTTACACCACCAGTTCCTATGCCAATCTCGCCTTGTAATGCAGTAGTCTGCTGAAAATCTGGGTGGTTATTATATAAAATAATCGGATTCTTTTTTAAAAAAGTATCTCTAAATACTTCCTGGTGCATTTTGTACCATGTTTCTGCATCCTGAGAAAAGCGTTTAAGCATATTTTCATTCTTCAGATAATAGTAAATTTCAAAATGTGGAGTTTGCAAAACTTTGAAATCGAGCTTTTTATACCGCACTTTATTTTGTCCGAAATACTGAGCTTGAGCAGAAAAAGAAAGAATAAGCAAAAGCAATATTGGAACATATCGCCTAATATAAGTAGAGCCTATTTTCATAATTGTGTGTTTAGTTTGTATTCAATAATTACTAATGGAAGTTGGATAGAAAAATAAAAATAGTGATACTTTGAATTACTATTTAAAATTTAACAATTTTAAAAGATTAATAACCGAGGATTTAAGATCAAAACCTACTTGCCACCATTTTCATTCTTTTTCTTTTCCCGTTCTTCCTGTCTTTGTTTTCTACGCAACTCTCGCTCTTCCTTTTTGGTTAAAGGCGCAGTAGTAGCCGGTTGGTTGTTTGGTGTTGGTTCAGTTTTTTTCTCATCCTTTTTAACTTCCTGTTCGGTTGGGGTAACCGGTTGTGCGATATCCGTTTCCGGAACTTCAAAGTCAGTAGAATCAACAACAACACTATCCGTTGAGGTTGTATCGCGAACATACTGTGGACTAGGGCAATTGTAGGTTCGGGTAATTTCTACAGTTGCTTTAGGAAATGGTCCATAAGTGTATCCTGTTGATGGATCTAAATAAACTTTCTCCATAAATTTAGCAAAGATCGGCAAGGCCGTTCTTGATCCTTCGCCTTGTTCGCCATTTTTAAAGTGTGCAGTTCTTTCATCGCAACCTACCCAAACTCCGGTTACCAAATCTTTCGTAAGGCCCATGTACCACGCATCAACATAATCTGATGAGGTACCGGTTTTACCCCCAATCTGGTTGTTTTTCTTAAATAAATTTGGCCATTCCCATAAAGCCTGAGAAGTTCCTCTTGGCTCTTCCATGCCACCACGAAACATGTAAGTCATTAACCAGGCAATCTCTTCAGATAAAACCCTTTTGGTTTTAGGTTTAAATTCTTCTATGATATTATTATCTAAATCTGTAATTTTTTCAACTAGGATGGGATCCGTTTTAATTCCCTTATTCATAAATGTTGAATAAGCTTTAACCATTTCATAAACCGTAACATCATTTGAACCTAAACTTACCGATGGAACGGATTCCAAATGACTATCAATACCGCATTCATGAGCATATTTAACAACATTATCCCATCCAACTTTTTCCGTTACCTGAGCAGTAATGGTATTTACGGATCTTGCCATTGCCCAACGTAAGCTCATCTCTTGATAGCTTACACTATAATCAGCATTTTTTGGCTCCCAATACTTGGTTTCTCCTTTATCCTGGTAAGCAATTTTCACAGGTTTATCCGTAAATTTATCACAAGGGCTCATGCCTTGTTCCAAGGCAGTTAAATAAGCAAAAGGTTTAAAAGTTGATCCTGCTTGTCGTTTAGCTTGGTTCACGTGATCGTATTTAAAAAATTTATGATCGATACCGCCAACCCAAACTTTAATTTTTCCACTGGAAGGTTCCATGGTCATCATACCAGTATTCATTATTTTTCCGTAGTAACGGATGGAGTCTAATGTTGAAAATAATGTGTCGCGATCACCTTTATAAGTAAAGATTTGCATTCTTTTCTTTTTATTGAAATATGCGATAACCGAATCCGGTTGATTTGGAAATTTTTTCTGTAGCATGGCGTAAATAGGAAGATTTTTCATCGCCCGATCAGGATAATCTACTTTTTTCTTCTCCGAGTCGTACCAAGGATCTTCATTGCCCCAAACGCTATAAAACCTGCGTTGCAAAGTTTTCATTTGCTCAGCAACGGCCTCTTCTGCATATTTTTGCAATTTCGAATCGATGGTTGTGTATATTTTTAAACCATCTTCATTTAAGTCATAGCCATTTTCGGTACACCATTTTTCCAGATATTTTGAAACTGCTGCCCGTAAATATGAATCGCCATCACTTCCATCTTCCATTTTACCTTCCTTAAGCTTTATAGGTTCTTTGGAAAGTATAGTTAAACTATCTTTACTAAGCTTGTTGTTTTTATTCATCTGGCTTAAAACCACATTTCTGCGTGCTAATGCTCGCTCCGGGTTTTTAGTTGGATTGTAAAGGCTTGTACCTTTAAGCATTCCCACAAGCATTGCGGCATCAGTTGTTGCTAAATCTTTAGTTTCTTTATCGAAATAAATTCTTGCTGCTGTTTTAATTCCATAAGTGTTATTTCCAAACGATACTGTATTCAGGTACATCGTTATGATATCATTCTTCGAATAATTGGACTCCAGTTTAACCGCTGTTAACCATTCTTTCAACTTAAAAATGATTGTTCGAACCAATGGGATTTTAGCTAAGGCTCCTTGAGATTTATTATAACGTGTTCTATAAAGATTTTTCGCCAATTGCTGTGTAATGGTACTGGCGCCACCATCTTTACCCATTCCAGCAACTGCACGTCCAACAGCTTGTGCATCAATTCCCCAATGTTTATAAAAACGAACATCTTCGGTGGCCACCAAAGCATTAATTACACTAGGTGCAATATCACCAAAACTAACAGGAGTACGGTTTTCTTTAAAATACCTGCCAATCAATTTTCCATCAGAGGTATATAGTTCAGAACCTACTCTTAAAGTTGGTGTTTTAATGTCGTGTGCGCTTGGGGAATAACCAAACAACCATAAAAAATTTAGTTGAAGGGCTGAAAAGAAAATAATTATAAAAAATATAAAGATTGTAAAATAACGTAAGTACTTGTTTTTTATCTCTTTGAACATATTAAATTGGCTGATATTTTGATAAATGCTGTGGCGCTAAATATAAAAAACTCTCTAAGCAAATTCACGTTTTTAATTTACTAATTTTTTAGTACTATATTTAAAATGTTGACGCTGAAAATAATCTAAACCATTAATTAAAGATGAAAAACGAATTTAAGGAGCTAATTGTAACAGGAGATAAAAAATTTTCTATTAAAAATGCAAAAACTGATTTCACTGGTGGCTATAATAAAGAAAAGGCCAAGGATGCACTTGTAAACGCGAAAATAGAAATCAACCATTTGCAAGAAAAATTATATGCTTCTGCAACACATTCTGTTTTAATTATTTTCCAGGCGATGGATGCAGCAGGCAAAGATAGCGCTATTGAGCATGTAATGAGTGGACTAAACCCTCAAGGCTGTCAGGTTTTTAGTTTTAAAGTGCCTACTTCTGAAGAATATAAACATGACTTTTTATGGCGACATATAAAGGCTTTGCCCGAACGTGGACGGATTGGTATCCATAACCGCTCTCATTACGAAAACGTTTTGGTTTGTAAAGTTCATCCGGAATATATTTTAAGTGAAAATATTCCTGGTTTTGATGAGGTAAAAAAAGTGAATAAAAACTTTTGGAAACAGCGTTATGAGAGTATCAGGAATTTTGAACAACATTTAGCTGCCAACGGAACAATCGTACTTAAATTCTTTTTAAATGTGAGTAAGGATGAACAAAAACAACGTTTCTTGGATAGGATAGAAGACCCTACAAAAAACTGGAAGTTTTCTTCTGGCGATATCAAAGAAAGAGCTTTGTGGGATGAATATATGAAAGCTTATGAAGATGCCATTAATGAAACAGGTACGAAAGAATCACCTTGGTATATCATTCCTGCTGATAAAAAATGGTTTGCAAGGTTAGCAATTAGTGAAATTATTGCTGATAAATTGAAAAGTCTCAATATCAAATTCCCTGTATTGGATGAAGTAGAACAAAGTAAATTGGCAGAAACTAAAACTGCCCTTTTGAGTGAATAAGACCATTATTGCTGCAAACACTATATTAAGGTTAAGGTTTGCAGCAAAGCGTTACTAATAATCCATTTTAAACTTGCTTAAATCTGCTTTAGGCTTTTTGCGATCCATTTCCAGTTCATAAATTGTTCGACCCAGGTTTTTCATAAAAGGAAAACAAACGGTTTCATATTCATATTTATTGTCATTGAAAATCCCGTCTTCATTGCTTTGTATTACAGCGGTAAGAAAATATTCTATTCCATTTTTAAAATCCACAAAATAAGAGTTGTCGATAATATAGCCGTAACTATCTCCATATTTATTAAAGATTCTGATGTTAGGATCTATTGCTGCATTCTTCTCTCTTCCATAGTAAAGCATTTTTGCATAGGCTGGCCAAAATTCTTTCACATCATATTTCGGATAATTGCTTTCTATAGGATATTTACTCATGTAGGTATAAATCAATTGATAATCAGAAGGTGTAAGATTAAATCTATCCTTTGCAGGAAAAGCTTCAGGAAATATCAGTTTTTGCATTAATTGATGTTGGTCATTAATGGCAAAAGCATTTTTATTGGCTAAACTAAAAGGCTTGTTAACCAATTGATCTGCACTGTCCAGATAACCTTTTCCCATTACCAGATTTTTTAATTTCAATTCATACGCTTTTGGGTCAAACTGAGCCACTTGATCATAAACCAATTGATTGTTATTATAGAAATGAATTGGATTAGTGTGTTTAGAAGTTTCCCCAGCATCGCCAATGGCAAGCCTATTTAAAATACGACTGTGGCTAAAACCATATTTTTTTAGTTTTTGGTTAATTTCAGCACGACCGATAAACTCGAATAATCTGTTGAATGCATCGTTATCGCTTGTTAGCAAAATCTTTTTAATATAGTGTTCGATAGATGGGAGACCATTTTCAGCACTCGTATCTCTTAAAACTTTGGTTTGTCCGCGGAAAGCACTGTCTGTTATCATTGTGCTTTTAACCGTAAGACCAGTGCCTTTTAATCGGTTCACCTTCTCCAATGCGAAAATAACAGCAGCAAGTTTTACCGTACTGGCAGGGTAGAAATAATGATTTGGATCTAAATTAAAACTGTAACTTTTAAAATTCGGCTTGTTTTTGGCGTCTCGGGTTATCTGCGTATACAAAATCTGAACTTGATTTTGATCAGAGTGGTTTAGTATTGAGCCAAATAATCCGGGTTTTGATTCCATTAACTTTTTCAGAAAAGTAGTGTCCGTTTTTTGAGCCATCGTAACAATGCTATTTAATAATAAAATGATCAAAATTAAGGTTCTCATAATTTTTCGTTTTAACATTTAAAGTTAAACTTTTCAAGCATTCGCTCAATTTCTCATCATCCATTTTACAACCACTGTAATTTTGTTAACAGGGCAAAGCAATCTAAAAATAGGAATAGAAATCGCCAGATATATTAATGCAAACGGGAGTTTTAATATCCGCTAATAAAAATTTAACTTTGTGTTGTGTTAGAGAGTTAAAGATTTATAATTTCGTAACGTTCTTTCTAGCTACTAAATACCAAATACTATAAATCAAGATATGTCTAATTTAAAATTTAATCCGCGTAACCTCATTTTGTTATTAATGATTCTGGTCATTACATTATTTCGTTTACTGGTAACCTTTAACTCCGATGAGCTTCATTTCGCTAACTTTTCTTCGATAGGAGCAGTGGCACTTTTTGGTGGTGCTTACTTTAAAGATCATGTTAAAGCGTTTGCTTTTCCCTTAATCAGCTTATTTTTAAGTGATTTTATTCTGGCAAGTACCATTTACAGTAAATACAGTAATGGTTTCTTATATGAAGGTTGGTATTGGACTTATCTTGCTTTTGCATTAATGGTTTTGGTTGGAAGAGTATTATTGAAGAAAATCAATGTGGTTACTTTGCTAGCATCAACTTTAACAATTGTTTTCATTCATTGGATTGTTACCGATTTTGGTGTTTGGTTTCAAAACTCTTCATATACGCAAGATTTCGCCGGTTTTTGGTTATGTCTGGAAAGAGCGATTCCATTTGAAATACGATTTTTAGAAGGAACCTTGATTTACGGCGCAATACTTTTCGGAGCATTTGAATTATTAAAATCAAAGTACCCCGTTTTAAAATTTCAAACACAAGGCGTTTAGGAACTTTTTTAAATATTTTAGAAAATCCTCTTTTGATCCATTTCAAAAGAGGATTTTTTTTTAACTATTGTTTAATTTTATTCTATGAAATTAGTTGTTTTAACAGGAGCAGGTATAAGTGCCGAAAGTGGATTGAAAACTTTTAGGGATTCTGATGGCTTATGGGAAGGTTATAATGTGTATGATGTTGCCACGCCAGAGGCTTGGGAGCGAAATCCGGAAATGGTACAACAATTCTACAATGAACGTCGTAGACAAGTTATTTCAGCTGAACCTAATCAAGCACACCAGGTTTTAGCCGAACTTGAAAATCATTTTGAGTTAGAAATTATTACGCAGAATATTGATGATTTACATGAGCGTGCAGGTTCAAAAAATGTTACTCACTTACACGGTATTATTACGAAATCTCAATCAGACCTCAAATCAAATATAACCTACCCAATTGTTGGAGCAGAAATAAAAATGGGCGAATTATGTGAATTGGGATCACAACTTCGTCCTCATGTGGTGTGGTTTGGGGAAGCGGTACCAATGATTGAAGTTGCAGCTAGAATTTGCCAACAGGCTGAGGTATTTGTGCTCATTGGAACTTCATTGGCAGTTTATCCTGCAGCTGGTTTAATTGATTTTGTCCCTGGGTATGCTAACAAATACATTATCGATCCAAAAACACCTGATGTAAAACGGTATCAAAACGTAATCAGTATTCAAAAAAATGCTGTGCAAGGTGTTGCTGAGTTAAAAGAAATACTGCTTTATGGACGATAAAAAGCTTTGTATATTCAATTGGAGTGGAGGAAAAGACAGCACTTTAGCACTTCATTATGCGCTTCAGGATCAAACAATTGAAATTAAATATTTAGTTACAACACTTAATGAAGAGTATAATCGGGTCTCGATGCATGGCGTTAGAGAATCTTTACTAATTGCTCAGGCTGAAAGCATTGGAATACCGCTTTATCAGATTCGTTTAGGCGAAATGCCAGACATGGAATCCTATGATCAGGTAATGCATTTTCATTTATCTAAATTTAAAGAGGAGGGAATTACGCATTCTATTTTTGGCGATATCTTTCTAGAGGATCTGCGTATTTACCGGGAGTCAAAACTTGCTGAAGTGGGTTTGAAGGCTATTTTTCCGATTTGGAAAAAAGATACCAATCAATTAATCAGTGAGTTTATAAATCTGAACTATAAAACAATCATTGTTTGCACACAACAGAATTTAGAAGCTTTTTGTGGACAAATAATTACTACCGATTTAATTTCTGAATTGCCCCCGAATATCGATCCATGTGGAGAAAATGGAGAATTCCACACTTTTGCATTTGAAGGACCTATTTTCAAAAAAAGGATTCCATTTGAGTTAGGAGAGAAAGTTTTTAGGACTTATGATCAGCCAAAAAAAGATAATGATATCGATAAACAGGATGATTCCGAACTTCGTCCAAAAGGATTTTGGTATATTGATTTAATAAATTAATTAAGAGCATTAAAACATTTTGGCATCATTTTTTCTTTACTACATATAATTAACTAAAATAACACACTAAAATGAGACCTGCTTTATGGTTAGGTAATAGAGCAAGATTCATGTAAAACAAAAAGTTATGAAAAAGATATTTGTAGTAATCGCATTAAGTTCAGTTATGTTTGCTTGTAATAACAAAGCAAAAGAAGAAGCAGCGTTAAAGCAACAAGAAGCAGAAAAACAACTTGCTATTAAAGCAGTTAAAGATAGTTTAAGATTAGATAGCTTTAAAAGAGCTGAAACAGCTAAAATAGAGGCAGAAAAAGAAGCGCAACATCAAGCGGAACTTGCTGCAGCAAGAAGAGCTGGCGCATCGTCATCTAAATCTTCAAGATCATACGCAAGCTCTGGAGGTAGTAGCTCAAGTTCATACGGTGGTACCCAACCAACAGCTAAGAAAAAAGGCTGGAGTGATGGTGCTAAAGGTGCAGTAATAGGTGGTGCAGCTGGTGCAGTTGGTGGTGCATTAATCGACAAGAAAAAAGGTAGGGGAGCAATAATCGGTGGTTTAGTTGGTGCTGGTGGTGGTTACCTAATTGGAAGAGGTGAAGATAAAAAATCAGGAAGGGTACAATAATCCTTAAAAATAATATTATTTTCAAAGCGGCTATTCAATAGCCGCTTTTTTTATGCTTAAATAAAAGATTACTCATGATAGAAAATACTGATCTCAATAAAGGAAAAATTCAACATTTTGTGCTGTTCTGGTTAAAGCCTCAATTAACAAAAGCTGAGATATTAGATTTTGCAAACTTCTTCGAAAGTTTAAAACCAATAAAGCTGATTAAAAGCTTGCACTATGGTTTATCAGCTAACACACCAACAAGGCCAGTAACTGATAATTCGTTTACCTATTCATTAACCATCACGTTCGATAATATTGAAGATCATAACGCTTACCAAGAGCACAGCATACACTTAGAAGCCATTGAGAAATTTTCTAAAAATTGGTATAGGGTAGTGGTTCACGATACTGTTGTTTCTTAGTAAATGTCTGGTTTTCTAGTCGCGTTTAAGCCTAGTCCTAAGGCATGTTTATCGCATTATAAGGGATAGATTATTTTGTACATTCAATCTAGGGTAGCTGACTCTAAATGACGTTGAATTTGATAATTTACCATTAATTTGGTGTTATTTACAAACAAAACTTAATTTTGTTTGTCGGTATATTTTATTAAAAGTCAATTAATTAAGCCAAAATTGATGAACTTTTTATTTAATTTAAATATATTTTTGATGGATATAACCCGTTCAGTAGCCAAATAAAATTTTGTATTAAATCATAAAAAACTATATATCAAACACTTAAAAGTTTTATCAACTAAAATTGATGTCTTTTGTAAGCTGAGGTGAAATCAGTACGCATCTGCTTGAATCTTTCAATTACGGTCGAAATAAATTCTTCATCTAAAATCTCAAATACATCATTCACACCACCTCCACTCAAATCCAATTCAGCAAGTTTGTAACTTTGCTCAAAAGTGCCTTGTTCAAATTTTACAATGTATTTCTGATTCATGGAAAAGATAGTAATCTTACATTCTGGATGCGGAAGTTCTGCAATAACTCTCATTGGTTTTAATTAATGTTTTAAATATTTAATCTATAGACACTGAAACGCCATTGAGCGTTCCCCAGGTTTTAATGATTTCAAAGCGGGCAAATAATTCTTCTGAATACCACTGCCGTTCTCGTGTTAATTTGATAACATCAGAATGATCATGCGATTTGTAAGCATAATCTTTCATGCTTTGTGCATTTTCCCAAACAGAGAAGGTAGCCTGATCTAAAAATGGATTTTCTCCAATTCCTGCTGATATTAGGAAGCCATCGGCTTTTCTCATTGCTATTGCTGCTCTTTTGATGTTGCTTCTAAATTCTTTTACCTTATTAAATCTGATCGCTGCTCTTGTAATTACTGCAATTTTACCTGTAGTCTTAGTGTAGTTTTTATCAAACACAAATGGCTGTTTGTTAGACCATAAACCATGTGAAGATAAAGGTTTAAGTAAAATAGTAAACTCCTCCTCACCGAAAATGCGGAACCATTTTAAAGGGAAAGAATTCTGATAAAAGTCATCACAATTCCGTTGGTCGTTCCAAGTTGTTAATATTGCCCAATGCTTAAAATCCGGAGGTAAATCAACTTGAGCATCTTTTCCGCTACCCATTAATTTCCAGAATTTGCATTTGCGATTTAACCACAATGGAATACGTAAAATAGCCATCCCTAGAAATGCAAATGGGATGGCAATTCTATTATATCTGGTAATGGTTAAGGCGACAATCATGATTACTACTTTATTAGCTTCAAAACTAATGAAATTAATAAAGCACATCATTCAATTTTTTGTCATTATCAATCAATAGGTCAAAAATCAGGAAAATCCTATTTAACTTTGAAGTATGGCAGAAGACTTAACAATCAATAGGGCGGCTACAAAAACCGAACAATACGAATCTTTAATCCCACAAATAGAAGCTTTGCTTATGGGGGAAACAGATTTTATAGCAAACATGGCCAATGTTTCAGCAGCATTAAAAGAACAATTCAATTGGTTCTGGGTAGGTTTCTACTTGGTAAAGCATGATGAGTTGGTTTTAGGGCCATTCCAAGGGCCTGTAGCTTGTACAAGAATCAAAAAGGGCAAAGGCGTTTGCGGTTCATCCTGGGCACAAAATCAAACTTTAATCGTTCCTGATGTAGAAGAGTTTCCAGGGCATATCGCTTGTGCTTCAGCTTCAAGATCTGAAATTGTTTTGCCGCTTGTAAAAAATGGAGAAGTAATTGGCGTATTGGATGTTGATAGTGAATTCTTAAATCATTTTGACGAAACAGATAAAACTTATCTACAGCAAGTTATGTCTATCTTGATTAACTAATAATTCATTAAAATTGAAGTTATCTACAGCATATTATTTGAATGAGGATGTAGTAAGTCTGGCCAAAGATTTATTAGGTAAAGTTCTCTTTACCAATATCAATGGCCAGGTTTCAGCTGGGATAATTGTTGAAACTGAGGCTTATTTTGGTATTAAAGATAAAGCCTCGCATGCTTATGGCGGCAGAAGAACTAACCGAACGGAAACGATGTATGCTGAGGGCGGCATCGCTTATGTATATCTTTGCTATGGCATGCATCATCTTTTTAATGTGGTAAGCTCTGGTATCGATGACCCTCATGCGGTTTTAATTAGAGCTATTGAGCCTTTAGTTGGTATAGAATTTATGGAAGAACGTAGAAACATGGGTCATACCAAACCTGCTATATCTTCTGGTCCTGGTTCAGCCGCAAAAGCATTGGGCATCGATCGCACATTTAATGCAAAGGATCTCACTGGAGATGAAATTTGGATTGAAGATCACGAAATTAGTTTTACCGATGAGCAAATTTTGGCGAGTCCACGAGTTGGAATTGCTTACGCAAAGGAACACGCACTATTGCCCTGGCGCTTTTTCGTTAAAGGCAATAAATATGTCAGTAAACCCAATAAGGTTTAGTTTTATCCAAACATTTCATTCTTCCTGCTGTTTTTCATTCAAATATCTACAATTATGAAAAACGAAAAAAATATAGCAATACTAAAAGAAATGGCTGAAGGTGTAAGAACTTGTATGTTCACTACATTTTCTACAAGTGATGAGTTGGGGAGTAGGCCAATGGGAACAGCCAAAATTGAAGAAGATGGAAGTATTTGGTTTTACACGAATGAATATTCATTAAAATCAAAAGAAATTTCTAAAGAAAACAATGTGCTTTTAGCATATAGCGATCCATCAAAAAATACTTATTTAACCGTAAAAGGAAAGGCAGAATTGGTAGATGATCAGGTACGGAAGGAGTCATATTTTTCTCCGTTCGTTAAAGCATGGTTTCCTGATGGAATAGAAGATCCAAGATTAATTCTAATTAAGGTAACACCAGAAGAGGCAGAATACTGGGATGCTTCATCATCAAAAATTGTAGTGCTTTTTAGCATACTTAAGGCTGTAGTAACGGGAGATACGCCTGATTTAGGAAAACACGACACGATGAAATTTTAATTTTAAATACTTCTTTAGAAAGCAGGATTGGAAACAATACCTGCTTTTTTTGTAATATTGAGGCAATGAAATTAGAAAATACTTTATACTTTGCAAAGGAGCAAGATCAAAGAGATGAACTTAATATTTTTAGGGAGCAGTTTCTTTTTCCTAAATTTAAAGATAAATCTTTTATATACCTGTGCGGCAATTCATTAGGACTTCAACCTAAAGTTGCGAAGGAAGTACTTAGCAAACAGTTGGATAATTGGGCTACTTACGCTGTAGAAGGTTGGTTTGATGGAGATGAACCCTGGATGTTCTACCATAAAGAGTTGAAGAAGTTAATGGCGCCTATTGTTGGAGCAATGCCCAGTGAAGTTTGCCCCATGAATACCTTAACTGTAAACTTGCATTTGTTGATGGTTAGTTTTTATCAACCAAAAGGCAAACGTTTTAAAATAATTATGGAAGGTGGCGCATTTCCTTCTGATCAGTATGCCATTGAAAGTCAGGTTAAATTTCATGGATTTAATCCAAAAGAAGCAATTATTGAAGTTTTTCCACGGAATGGTGAAGAGATACTTAGAACAGAAGATATTGTTGCTAAAATAAAAGAAAATGGAGATGAGATTGCTTTGGTATTGTTTGGTGGCATAAATTATTACACAGGGCAATGGTATGATATGGAAACGATTACTAAAGCAGGTCATAGTATTGGTGCAATAGTAGGCTGGGATTTAGCGCATGCTGCAGGTAATGTGCCAGTAAAACTTCATGATTGGAATGTGGATTTTGCATGTTGGTGTTCTTACAAATATCAAAACGCTGGTCCAGGGGGTATTAGCGGTATTTTTGTGCATGAAAAACATTTCAATAATTCGGATTTAAATCGCTTTGCAGGCTGGTGGGGTTATCAGGAAAGTAAACGTTTTAAGATGGAGAAAGGATTCATCCCCGAAAGTGGTGCAGATGGATGGCAAGTAAGTTGTACACAAGTGATGCCAATGGCATTGTATCATGCCTCGCTTCAAATTTTCCAAAAAGCGGGCTATCTTAATAAATTAAGAGCTAAAAGTATAAGTTTAACAAAATATCTTGAATTTATTATAAATGAAGTGAATAAAGACTTATCTATAGATCAATATAAAATTATAACACCTAAAAATCCAGAAGAAAGAGGTGCTCAACTTTCTATCATCGCCGCAGAAAAAGGCAAGGAGATTTTTGATGGATTAGTTGAATATGGTATTCTTGGTGATTGGAGAGAACCTAATGTTATTCGCTTAAGCCCAATCCCTTTATATAATTCTTTTGAGGATATTTATCTAACTGGCAAAGCACTTACTGAAGTAACAAGAAAGATTTTAAAATCAAATTAAGCAATGATTAATTATAATCCGAAAGACTGGTTTACATTTATTTTCCATATCCATAAAGGAGATACCTTTAGAAAGTTATGGCCATTAATGATCAGCATTTCTATTTTTTCTGGATTTGTAGCGTTTCTCGAACTTAATGTTTTCAAGCTCTCTAAAAGCGATTATGTGAGTAATATTGGTATGATGCATAGTCTCTTAGGTTTTGTGATTTCAATGCTTTTGGTTTTTAGAACGAACACTTCCTATGATCGGTGGTGGGAAGGCAGACGGTTGCTTGGTGCATTAACAAATGTAAGCCGAAACTTCGCAATGAAGATAAAAGCCCTTAATTTACCAGAAGATGAGGTTAGGTTTTTTGAATATGGTATCCCTAAATATGCTTTTGCTTTAAAAGAACATCTCCGTGAAAAGAAATATTTTGGTAAAAACAGTTTTTTAATTGAGGTAAAGGAAAGCAAGCATATTCCCAATCAAATTGCCAGCAGCATGATTTCCCGATTATATGATTTAACCCGGAAAGGCTTTATCTCTCAGGAACAATTAATCGTATTAACCAATGACGTTAATCAATTTACCGATATTTGTGGTGGCTGCGAACGGATTAAAAACACCCCCATTCCGTTCTCTTATAGTGTTTTTATCAAAAAATTTATATTCATTTACGTTTTAACAATTCCGATTGGATGGGTGTTTAGTTTAGGCTATTACCTGGTGCTAATTGTTCCCTTTATTCTCTATGTATTAGCAAGTTTGGAGTTGATAGCTGAAGAAATAGAAGATCCATTTGGTTACGACCCAAACGATTTACCAGTTGATCAGATATCAAACAATATTGAAATACACGTTGAAGAGATTTTAAGTTAATGATCAAAATTGCCTGGCATCCAATATACGCTCATCCGCTACCAGAAGGACATCGGTTTCCAATGTTGAAATACGAATTGATTCCTGAACAATTAATGCATGAGGGAACAATTGAACAGAATAATTTATTTTATCCAGAACCGGCTTCAGAAGAAATCATCTTATTGACGCATAAGAAAGCATATTGGGAACAACTTCGAGATTTAACATTATCTGCTAAAGAACAAAGAAGAATTGGTTTTCCTTTAAGTGCCCAGTTAGTAGAACGTGAATTGCGTATTACTCAGGGCACCATAGATGGGGCAAAATTTGCTATTGAGAATGGAATCGCATTTAATGTTGCTGGAGGAACTCATCATGCAGGTAGTAATTGGGGGGAAGGATTTTGTTTATTAAATGATCAAGCTATTACCGCTAACTATATATTAAATAGAAAAATAGCACATCGCATATTAATTATAGATTTAGATGTTCATCAAGGAAATGGCACCGCTGAAATCTTCCAAAATGAGCCACGTGTTTTTACTTTCTCCATGCACGGTGATAAGAATTTTCCATTTCGAAAAGAGGTTTCAGATTTAGATGTTCCTCTGGATGATAACTTGGAAGATGAGGCTTATTTGAATTTGCTGGAAGTCAACCTCAAAAAAGCCTTTGAAAGTGTTAAGCCCGATTTTGTTTTCTATTTATCCGGAGTAGATGTACTTTCAACTGATAAGCTGGGAAAATTATCGCTGAGCAAGATCGCTTGCAAGGAAAGAGATAGAATGGTACTGCAAGCGTGTAAGCATAAGAACCTACCACTGCAAATAAGTATGGGTGGCGGCTATTCTGCAGATATTAAAGATATTGTTGATGCGCATTGTAATACCTATCGTTTAGCATTTGATTTATTTACTTAGTTCAATATCCTTATCTTCGCCGTATGTTGGAGATTATTTATCAGGATGAACATTTAATTGCGATCAATAAACCACACGGTCTATTGGTGCATCAATCATCTATTGCGAGAGATGCAACTGAATTCGCTTTACAAATGCTACGAGACCAGGTGGGTAAACATGTTAGTCCAGTGCACAGACTGGATAGAAAGACAAGTGGCATCTTATTGTTTGCATTTGATAAGGAATCTGAAATCGCCATGCACCAGCAGTTTATGAATGCAGAAACTGAGAAAAGATATTTAGCCATTCTGCGGGGATTTACAGCTGACCACATGAACATCGACCATCCTTTAGCTAAAGAAAATGGAACGATGCAGGATGCTTTTACCTCATTTAAAACCTTGCAAAAAGCAGAAGTTGATGTAGCATTCGGGAAACATGCAACTTCCAGGTATTCACTAGTGGAGGCAATGCCTAAAACTGGTCGAATGCATCAATTAAGAAGACATTTTAGCCATATCCTTCATCCAATAATAGGCGATAGAACGCACGGTTGCAACAAACAAAATAAATTTTTCTTAGAACAATGGAATATGACTACCATGTTACTTCATGCATCAGAATTGAGTTTCGTTCATCCCAAAACTTCAAAGCAAATCCATTTAAAGGCCAGTTTACATGATGAATTCAAGCGAGTAATGGGTTTCATGAAAATGAGTCTGTAGCACAATTTTTATCACAAAAAACTGTTTATAATTCATCTATGAATAAATACTTACGTTTAGCTTTCCCTATTTTAGCGCTTTTTGCCAGCAGTTGTTCTTCAGTTTACATGCCTAATGTTCCAAACACACCTATGTTGACTAAACAAGGAGAGTTTAGTGGTGGCGGACATATTTCGCTTAAAGGCAATGCCAGTGTTAATGGCGCTTATGCAGTTTCAGATCATATTGGAGTTTTATTTAGTGGCTCTACAATGAATAGCGAGCGTAAATCAAAAGATTTTGGACATAAATTAATTGAAATTGGCGGCGGATATTTTGATACTTTTGGACCAGACAATAATCGCATCATTGAAATTTATGCTGGTGTTGGTAAAGGTTGGAGTGATATCACTTTTAGAGATTACAAAAATGATGTTTTGGTAAGCAGCGAACTCCAGGAGGTTGATTATAGAAAATCCTTCCTTCAGGTAAATTATAGTTCAAAGAAGAAAAATAATTTAAAATTATTTGGACAAGATTTCCCTATTAACTACGGCACAGCTTTAAGAATCAGTCATGTTAAAATGGATCGGTTTTTTCTGAATGGGGTAGTTCAACCTAAAGAAGATAATATTTTCTTTGAGCCTATCTTTTTTACCAGAATGGGATTAAGCAAAACCATTCAATTGCAATATACTACAAGCAGCAACATCGGTTTAAAAAATAGAGATTACATGTCTGCCGGAAATTCAATTTTTACTATTGGTGTGGTAGTAAATGTTGGAGGGAAATAAATTTTTATTAGCTATTATAAAATTTATATTTTGGCATAATATTTCCAAAAAATGTTATCTAAAAATTTTTCAATTTCCGTTGTATTTGCCTTTTTGTTTCTGAGTGTAAAGATATCTCATGCTCAAAAAAAGTCTGATTATATTGTTTTAAAGTCTGGAGATACAATTTACAGTACCATTATAAGTAGATCACATGATTTTTTTCTTCAAATCGAAAGTAACCGATACACTTGAAAAAATCACACCAAATAACGTGAGGGAATTTTTCTATGCTAAAAGTAAAAATCCATTTGCATTAAGGCATGAGGTTGGAAGAGATAAACCTCTATTTTTAATATTTTAGAAAGCGGCAAGATAAATCTATTTGAATCCTCATCGATTAGTGCAACAGCTGGAGTGCATATTGGAGGAATAGCGGGAAGCGGAACATTTGGAGGTGGAAGATCATCGGATATAACATATTATGCAGAAAAAGTTGGCTCTGATAGCCTACATTTACTCAAAAACAATTCTATCCTAAAATCGAATACTAAAAATAAATTACTATTTGAAGCCCTGATTTCTGATGATAAAGAATTACTGGACTTTTATAAACAGAAAGATGAATTTAGTTTTGATGTGATTAGATCTACGATAAAAACTTATAACCGAAGAAATAAAAAACAGAACTAAGCCATATTCTTAGTTTTATTTTGAAACCTTAGAAATAATAGGATAGAGGCTGTCAATAATCCAAAAGTTAAGCCGTACCAAATACCATTAACCCCTAAGCCGAAGGTAAATCCCAAAAGGTAACCAACGGGAATCCCGACAACCCAATAAGCTAAAAATGTGATAAATGTAGGCATGTTTACATCGCCTATGCCACGTAATACGCCTAAACCAACTACTTGTGTTCCGTCAAACAATTGGAAAAACCCTGCTATAATCAGCAACTGACCTGCAATCGCAACAACTTTTAAATCATCAGTATAAATAAAAGGCATAATGTTATGGGCTATAACGAAAATAATAGCGGTGCAGCTCATAAACAATAAAATTACATGATAACTGGCGATTGCAGATTTACGAAGATCATCGAAATTCTTTTTACCAAAATTATTACCTGTTTTAATTGTTGCCGCAGAAGCGATACCACTGGCAATCATATAGGTCATTGCAGCCAGGCTAATGGCAATTTGATGGGCAGCTTGCTCCACGGCACCAATAGTCCCAATTAAAATTGCGGCGCCACTAAATGCACTAATTTCAAATGAGTATTGCATGGCAACTGGAGCACCAATTTTTATTATTTTCCTGGCGTAAACTTTATCTATGAACGTTGCCCTAAACCCAATAAGATATTTTTTAAAATGTTTAGATCGTAGTACATAAATGGCCATTACTACCGCCATCAATGAACGATCGATTAATGTACTTAAACCAACGCCACTTACACCCATTGGCTTAATACCAAACATTCCTTTAACAAAAATAATACCCAGAGTGATATTCAGTACATTGCCCCAAATGGAAACAAACATAGCTTGCTTGGTAAAACCTAAACCTTCTGCAAACTGTTTAAAGGTTTGAAAAACCAGAAGTGGGATAATTGAAATGGATAACAAACCTAGATAAGGCTTGGCATAAAATACGACGGCCGGCGTTTGGTTCAAATGATCTATAACCAGCAACACTCCAAAATGAACAAGCACATATAAAAATATACCAACCAAAACATTAATGATTAAGCTGCTTGATAAAAGTTTGCCGCATTCCTGATCATTTTGCCGGCCATGTTCTTGTGCAATCAGTGGTGTTAAACCGTAAGAAATACCCAAACCAATAACCATGATTAGAATAAAAATACTGTTAACAAGTGAAACAGCAGCAAGCTGGGTAGTATCTGTAAAATGCCCAACAATAACACTGTCGGCCATGTGAACCAAAGTATGCCCAACTTGCGACCCCACAATTGGCAAGGCCAAGTGAAGGTTTTCCTTATAGTAGGGTTTGTATTTGGCGTAAATTTTAGAAAACATAAGTCTGCAAAGGTCGACTTTTTAAATATCAAAAAAGATAGTTAATCAAAAGTTAATTTTTATAGAAAGGCGCATAAGAAATGATGATTATACTTTTCTGATTGTAAACTATTGATTTAATAGTATATAAACACAATCATTTGAATATGAACTGATTTTATGATACTGTGTAAATACCAGATCATTATCTATCATGTTTAACGGCTGTAAAATATTCTTCTTTTTCTGAAGTATGTGTTCTAATTACGTTAGTTAAAATTAAATTAACAAGAATTTTTTGTGCTTTCCTGTAAGAGCAGCGTAGTAATTTACTGAACTCTTTAAGTGTTATCTGTTGATTTAAATCCAAATACTCCAGTAATTTTTTCTCATTGTCAGAGTAGGAGATGAGTACACCATTATCCTTATGTTCACTTTTTAAAACTTCAACAATAATTTTACTCGCCAAAGTACTCTTATCATCTATTCGAATATAGGCCCACCATTTTTTCTGATCATCCAAGGCATAATGGGGTTTGGTGTCGCTTTCAGGAATGTTAACAACGAGCACCAGTTTGTCGTCGACATAAATCTCCTCGAAATGAGGCTCGATAGCAGGTTTGCAATATTGGTGAGCAGAGGTTAAAATCATATATTTTTCCTCTTCTTCTGATTTTACACCTTTAATTGTACCATCATCGGCTACGCCAATTAATAATTTTCCTCCTTTGTTATTAGCAAAAGCAACTAAACTTTTAGCAATTTTTTCGGTATTGGTAATGGTCTTTTTGAAATCGAGCATCACACCTTCACCTTGCAGAATCAAACTTTTAATACTCGGCATAAAAATAGGTTAATAAGCAACTCTTGGCGTTTCGCCTTGATGCAGGTTTCGGATATAAACTTCATTCATTACGGTGGCACATAGCTCTCCGTTTTTATTTATAATTTCCATTGGATAAGCTTTAACAAACTTCCCAACTGTTTTTAAAGCATGCTCAGCTTCTGCAATCATTTCATCAGTTAGCTGAATGGTAAAATACAAGTTTGATCTACCGGGCTTTAAATATTGAATAGATGCACTTTTCAGCCAAACCCGAACTTTAAAGCCTCGTCTCTGCATCAATTGATCGAATAAAAGTGCATAAAAAGGGTCGGTTGCTGCGTATATGGTTCCACCGAAAATAGATCCATTATAATTTTTGTTTAAAAAGCTTTTACTAAGTTTTACAGTACAACTTCTAAAATCATTTTCAAATTTCTGAACCCAAATGCGTTGGAAAAATAAAGGTGGATATAAACGCATCACCCATTTGAGCGTATTTTGAGAAATAATCATATTGACTAATATCAGAAAGATTTACGACCAATAAAAGTTTTCCGCATGATGTTTTAGTAAAATTTTATAATAACTATACAACTCTAAGCCGTTGGATTAAAGTATTATTGAAGCTTATACTCATGACCTGATATCAAATAATATATTAAAACGGAATTATATGTTTAATAAAAAAATAAAACTAAATGATTACAAGGTTGTTAAGTTTATAGATAACAATAAAAAACTATGAAAAAAATAATCTTAAGTCTTGCTTTTGCTGGCACATTGATGATAGCCGCATCAGCATGCAATTCATCTAAGAACATGGCTGGATCATCAGACAGTACTACGATGGATTCTACAGCAACAACGGCCCCAATGGATACAACAAGAACCACACCTCCTGACACATCCAAAACAATGCCACCTGACACGACTAAAACACCTCCAATGTAGGAGAATAAAAGCCATTCTAAATTTAGAGTGGCTTTATTTTTATATTCTATTTTTTTTATTTGTGCTATTTTGTACTTTCAGCAAATAAACCAAATATTAAAATGGATCCCCAATCAAAAGCTCAAAAGCGTAATGTAATCTTCTTAGTTATTGTAGCTGCACTTGGCTATTTTGTAGATATCTACGACCTCGTTTTATTCTCTGTTGTTCGGGTTCAAAGTTTAACTGAAATTGGCGTTTCACCTGAAAATATGCAATCAGATGGTTTTTTGATCATCAATTCGCAGATGTTTGGTTTACTTCTGGGCGGCATTTTATGGGGTGTTCTTGGCGACAAACTTGGCCGCATTAAAGTATTATTTGGATCAATTTTATTATACTCTTTAGCAAACATCGCCAACGGATTTGCATCTTCAGTAAATAGTTACGCAATTATTCGATTTATTGCTGGTGTAGGTTTAGCTGGCGAGCTAGGTGCTGGCATTACCCTCGTTTCTGAAACCATGGACAAGGAAAAGCGTGGTTACGGAACTATGATTGTTGGCGCAATCGGCTTGCTTGGTGCTGCAGTAGCGGCAACTGTCGCTTCAAAATATACCTGGCAAACTTCTTATTTTGTAGGTGGTGGAATGGGTTTACTACTTCTTCTTTTACGTGTAGGTACTTTTGAATCGGGAATGTTTAAACACGCTGAAAGGGCTGATATTTCAAAAGGAAATATCTTCATGTTATTCAACAATAAGAAAAGATTCTTAAAATACCTCTACTGCATATTAATCGGAATTCCATTGTGGTTTGTAGTGGGGATTTTAGTTACGCTGGCGCCAGAATTTGGTAAAGCATTAGGATCCACCGAGCCGTTAAAAGCTGGTACAGGCATTATGTTTACCTACTTCGGCATTGCCATTGGCGATGTTGTAACCGGTTTGCTTTCTCAGGCGCTAAAATCGCGAAGAAAAACTGTGTTCATTTTCCATTTGTTATCGGTAATCAGTGTTGTTGTTTATTTAACAAGTTTTGGTTTATCTGGCGATTCCTTTATTTGGATTTGTTTATTCATGGGTTTCTCTGTAGGATACTGGGCTACTTTTGTAACCATTGCATCCGAACAATTCGGTACCAATATTCGTGCAACAGTAACTACTACAGCACCAAATTTTGTGCGTGGAGCGCTGATTCCGATTACTTTTCTGTTTGAATTCTTAGCAAGAAAATATAGTTTGATTACTGCTGGATACCTTGTTATGGCACTCTTAACAGTTATTGCCGTTTTTGGTCTTAGTAAGTTAAAAGAAAGTTTTAATAAGGATTTAGATTACCTGGAGGAATAGATGGCAACTAGCACAAATCGCAATTACTGGATGAATATTGTGCTAATGTCAATAAAATGTACTATCTAAATATAAATCGATATAGCTAACGTAATAGACTTAAATTTGTGTTTACATAATCAGGTCGCCATGTTTAAAGAAGAAGTTGCAGAACGTTATAAACAGATTCAAGATGAAATTTGCAGAGGATTAGAAATTGCCGATGGCAAAGGTAAATTTCAAGAAGAGCTTTGGGAAAGAAACGGTGGGGGAGGCGGCCGCACCCGGATTATGCAAAATGGTGCAATTATCGAGAAAGGTGGTGTAAATTTCTCAGCAGTTCATGGTAAATTACCTGAAGCAGTTAAAAAGGCCTTCAATGTTAATGAAGATGATTTTTTTGCTACTGGAGTATCTATTGTCATCCATCCAAATCATCCGCTGGTACCCATAATCCACATGAATATTCGCTATTTCGAGTTGAATGAGGAAACACGCTGGTTCGGTGGCGGAATAGACTTAACGCCACATTATGTATTTGAAAATGATGCCCGGTTTTTTCATCATAAATTGAAGCAAGCTTGCGATGATTTTAATTCAGATTTTTATCCAAAATTTAAAAATCATGCTGATGACTATTTTTTCATTAAACATCGTGAAGAAACCCGTGGCATCGGTGGGATTTTTTATGACAGATTGAAGCCAGAAAACACCAATCTAAGCTGGGAAGAAATTTTAGATTTTTCGGTTAATGTTGGCGAAACCTTTTTACCGATTTATACAGAATTAATAGATCGCAATCGTGATAAAGATTTTACGGAGATTCAAAAAGATTGGCAATATCAGCGTCGTAGCCGTTATGTAGAATTTAATCTGGTTTATGATTCAGGTACAAAATTCGGATTAGAAACCAACGGTCGCATTGAGTCTATATTGATGAGTTTACCACCTCAAGCCAATTGGGGTTATAATGTTCAGCCTGAAATTAATTCAGAGGAATACAAAACACAACAGTTTCTAAAAAAAGGAATTAATTGGGTTTAAAACAAAGTCAAAGGCTGGTTCACATCGTGATAGCCGGCTGTTAATTTGCCCAATCTAAATTGATTTACAATTTCATGTGCTATTCTGGTAGGTTCCGGTATCCTGTAATTTCCAATGCATTTTTTTATTATAGCCAGACTTTGTTCCTGTGTTATTAGATGACCAGCAGAAATATAAACTGATTCACAATTCACCTTAGTTTTAAGTGCGTAGCCGAGTATCGAGCCATCAAGACTCTTAATTTCTGCTGTACTGTATTTGGAGTTTTCTGGCTGATGATTTGATCCGTGTAAAAGGCTTTTTGCGCAGCCAATGGTAGATTGATTGGCCAAGATTCCAAAATGCGACGCAACGCCCATTCTTCGTGGATGCAAAATCCCGTTTCCGTCCAGCACAACAACATCTGGTTTCACGTTGATTAATTTCCAAACTTTTAATAACGCTGGAACTTCTTTAAA
>SEDB01000635.1 GCA_004210715.1 Pedobacter sp. | reverse complement strand
ATTAGCAGAAAATTAATCCTTGAAAGAAAAAAATGTTTTCATCCAACTAAAATACGCCTGTTGATCAGTAAAGTAAAACTAATTCAGTCACAAGGTGTTCAATATAAAAACAATAGCTATGGGATTTATAAAAAACGCGATCATCGGCATCGCCATATTCGAAGGGATTAAATATTTGAGCAAAAAGGATTTGTTGGGCACTTCGAACTTTGAGAAAATCAAAGAACAAATTCCTACCTATATCGATAAAGCAAAAGAGGTGTCTCAGGACCTCAGCGCTGGAAAATTACCCAGAGTATAGTACTTGTCGAAGAATATGCAAATTTTGTTGACCATGATTGGATCATTCACTTTAACCATTTGTAAAATTAAAGTTGAGCTCATAAAGATCAGCAGGAGCAGATTCAATCTGATTTGATGGAAAAGACGCTAAATTTCTTGTCTGAGCTTAAAATTCACAATGACCCGGCCTGGTTCATGGATCACATCGGAGAGTATGAACGCGCTAAAACCGAGGTTTCTGATCTGGCTTACTTAATTTTAGATGAGTTGGCCAGTCTGGATCCGGCGCTGAACAGGGAGATAGATGTTGGCAGGTTTATATCAAGTCTGGTAATCATCAAGCCCAAAAAAAATGTGCACTATTTGACTTATTTTGATTTATCCATCAGTCCTTTGATGAACGGTGGAAATGAACCTGTATACCGCATTCACATCGATCCTGAGGGAAGTTACATCAGTGTGTTATTTGTGCCAGATGTTTTCGGGCTCCAGATCACAAGGAGTTTTATTATCAAAAATATCAGTGAACTTAACGCAGCACTTTTAGAGGCTTTCTCTGCCGGATTTTTGTTGAATGATTTAAAGAAAGGCGCTTTACCGAAAGGTTATCAGGCTGGAGTTATTGGAGAAGACTACATTAAATTACCATTCTATGAACTCACCTGCCCAATTGATTTTTCTAAAGACCGGGATTTGCTGATCTCCGACATCATCTCTTCATTTGCTTTAGCAGTGCCATTTCTGCAGTTCTTTAGAAAAGCGCTAGGGCTGGTCTGAATAACTCCTTTCTAAGTTTGCGGGGTTAACATTATAAAAATAACAGCAGCGTTATCATCAATTTCTATTTCTCAGGGAACCTGGGAGGGAATGCGATAATAAACGTTTGGCAAAATGCCATGACCGATTAAGAGGCTTGCAGGCTGCTGTTGATCGCTAATTTTTGACTTTTA
>SEDB01000634.1 GCA_004210715.1 Pedobacter sp. | reverse complement strand
TTCGAAATGAAGGAAAAGAAATTAGTTTAACAATATCGCTGCTGCACAGTCTTTTAGAAGTAATCGTAAACAAAGATGGATTGAAATAACTATTCATTAGCTGGTTTTCTATTTTAATAATACTTTTATATCATGATCAGATTAAACAGCGAAACACCAAGTGATGTGCTTCAAGAGGTAAAGATTGGACATATGGTTACTGATACCTTCAGCAAAACCGGTTTGGTGGAAAGTATTGAAGTGAGTGACGACGGGTTATACAGAATTTATGAATTTCATTTGGTTACCGGTAGAACAATCACGGTAAAAAAGTAAATTGCATTTCAATCTCTACTGCAACCATGTCAATACTTATTTTGCTTTTAGGCATTTTACTGCTTTTTGTTCTGATATTAAAAAAGGTTAATCCGATGATTGCCTTACTTGCAGTGGCCATCCTTACTGGATTATTTCTCGGAATGCCCGCCAGCAAGGTAATGAGCTCCATTAGTAGCGGGATTGGAAGCACATTGGGTGGAATGGTAATGGTGCTTGCTTTAGGCGCCATGATGGGCAAATTGATTGAGGATAGTGGATCGGCAAGAAAGATTGTTTTTATTTTGATCAGGGCATTTGGCAAAAACAACATCCAGTGGGCGATTTTGATTACCGGATTAATGGTGGGCATACCACTCTTTTACAATGCAGGTTTTGTGGTATTAATTCCTTTGGTTTTTGCTATTTCAGCAGCTACAGGACTTTCAAAATTATACATTGGCCTTCCAATGGCCACAGCGCTTTCGGTAACTCATGGCTTTTTGCCACCACATCCAGGACCAGTGGCTCTTGCCGGAATTTTCCATGCAGACATTGGTAAAACTTTAATCTACGGGCTGATTTTGACCTTACCAATTGCAGCAATCGCTGGTGTGTTTTTTCCAAGATTAATCATTAAAAAAGATCAGCTCATCGTTACTGATCTCCTTATTGAAGAAGAAAGTAATCTCCCATCAGCCAGCAGAAGTTTTATTACCGCTTTACTTCCAGTGTTCTTAATCGTTGCCGGAACGATTGGAAGTAGCATCAGTGCTGATTATGTAGGTAAATCCATATTCAGTTTCCTTTCTGATCCTACAGCAGCACTGCTAATCTCGATTATCATTACTTTACTTGTTCAACAAACTGCCATTGAAAAAGCAATGGAATCATGTGCAGAAGGGGTAAAAAGCATTGCCATGATTGTATTGATTATCGCCGC
>SEDB01000146.1 GCA_004210715.1 Pedobacter sp. | reverse complement strand
CAAATTCCTAATGAAAAACAAAACATGAAAAAGACAGTTCAAATTTTCAGCATGCTTTTAATAGCATTAACAGTAATGGTATCGTGTAAAAAAGATACCGATCCGGCAGATAGAGATTTCTTTGTTGGAACCTATAATGGAAGCGTTTCTTACCGCAATGGCAACCAAACCATTACCAGTTCCGATGGTCGTGTAACAGTGAGTAAAGTTGGCGAAACTTATAACTTTTACTTCGGCAATAATATACCAGATATTACTGGAATTAAATTCGAAAAAACTGGCGACAATAGTTACGTGAGCGTAGGCTCTGGTTTAACAGGAATCAGCATCGATGCCAGTACACTAAAAATCTTATTTGTACGTGATGGTCAAACCTGGACGGCTAATGCCACCCGATAATCTAAAAGCAAAAAATCCCGACTTTGATCGGGATTTTTTGTTATAATTCTTCCTCATCTTCTTCTTCAGGCACATATTTTTCAATGGCTTGTCCAATCGCATTCACTTCCTCATCCTCTTCAAAAATTGGAAGCTCGGTTTTATAATCCATTTTCAACCAAATTGAAGAAGTATCTTTCTGAATCTGGATATACTCTTTTCCATCTTTAAAAATGGTGTATTGATCATTTCCCTCCGGAAAAACCGAATAATTTACGGGTCCTATTTCTATATCAAAAGGCTCTTGCATCGCTAGTGTTTTTTCTACAAAGATAGCGGTTTAAAAGATTTATTATTGATGATTTGGAAATGAATGGTTCTATTTTCCATTGGCTTTGTAGTCCCGCTTTTACTACAACAAAAGCAGAAAAAGCTTTTGGTTTCCGTTACAATCGGGTTTATAAACCAAAGCAACTGCAAATAACCTTAAATAGTTCTGCTACTCATTCCACCTAAACCCGAATGAAATGGAAAGACCGTAAACGAGCAACGAGTGCGGACTTGAAATGGAATGCGGGGCAGAACCAGGCCAATTAGCATTGTAATTGCTTTCCAAAAAAATAATTGTAAAATATGGATTCTTTAAAATTGAAACACTCCAAAACCATTAACCAAAAAATTACCTGCTATTGTATAAAAATTCCATCAATTATACTACTTTACACCAAACAATTTACCCTACAGAAAGAAAGATGAAGTTAACGTTTTGGGGCGCTGCACAACAAGTAACAGGAAGTATGCACCTGCTTGAAGTTGGACATTATAAAATACTCATAGATTGCGGTTTAGATTACGAAAAGGAAACTTATCAGGAGGAAAACCAGCAATTCCCGTTCGATCCTGCCGATATTAATCTCGTTATTTTAACGCATGCACATATTGACCATTCGGGCAATTTACCAACCTTGGTACGCCTTGGTTTCGATGGCCAAGTGCTTTGTACAGCACCAACTGCCGATTTAACTTCCATTTTATTGTTCGATTCTGTTGAACTTTTTTTAAGAAAACAAAGTCGCAAACCCCGTACAAAACGTGGCAATTTCAGCGGACCGAAGCCCTTATATCTGCACAAACATGTGATGGATACCATTGATCGTTTTGTGACGATTGCTTTCAATAAACCATTCAGAATTAACGGCGATATCAGTTTAACTTTTGTTCCTGTTGGGCATTTGTTGGGTGCCGCAGCAGCTGTTTTAACCGTTAACGATAATGGCGAAGAAAAGAAAATTGCTTTCTCTGGCGATATCGGTCGGGAAAACTATCCTGTTCTGGTAAAACCTGAGCCCATTCCTGAGGTTGACTATTTCGTTTGCGAATCTACTTATGGTGGCCGTTACCACACCAAAGATCAAACACTAGAAGAGCGCCTGGTTCAGGAAATTACCGAAGCTTGCATTAAAACACCTGGACGATTAATTATTCCAGCTTTTAGCATCGGCAGAACACAGTCGTTGGTTTTTGCATTAAATCAAATTTTTACTAAAAAACTGCTGCCACCCGTTCAAATATTTGTCGATAGCCCGATGGCGATTCAAGCCACTGATGTTTACCGAAAACACCACAATCTTGTTAATCAGGAAGCAAAAGATTTTTATAAAACCATGGGCGATGAGTTCGAATTTGAGCATTTGGCTTACGTTCAAACCATGAAAGAAAGTAAGGATGTTTCCAACTATTTTGATCCTTGCATCATCATCTCTTCAGCAGGCATGTTGGAAGGCGGTAGAATTCAGGATCACCTTTACTACAACATTCAAAACTACTATTGCACCATTCTTTTTATTGGTTACTGCGCCAAAGGAACGTTAGGCTACAAGCTATTAAGTGGTGCGCCTATTGTAAGAATTAAGGACCGTGAAATGATGGTTTATGCCACCATTCGCCAAACCGATTTGTTAAGTGGCCACGGTGATCATGATGATTTGGTTCGAACGGTAAAGCAGACAGGCCAACCGAAGAAGGTTTTCCTGGTACATGGAGAAGATAAAAGCTTACGCAGTTTAGCTGCTGCTTTACAGGAAGATGGTTTTAATGTGGTAGCACCAGAAAGAGGTGAAGTGTTTGAGATTTAGTTAGTGTTTTCGTCATTGCGAGGCTCGAAGCAATCTTAAAGCGAAAGTACAATCCAAATTATACGAATGCTTTCCCGAACAATTGAGACAAGCTGTGTATCGCAATGACGATGAGTCGTTTTTTATCCCCTCACTTGCCCATTACCTCTAACCACCCATTTGTAACTCGTTAATTCTTCCAAGCCCATAGGACCACGGGCGTGAAGTTTTTGGGTGCTGATACCAATTTCTGCGCCCAGGCCAAACTGTGCACCATCTGTAAATCCTGTTGATGCATTCGCATAAACCGCAGCGGCGTCTACCTCATTTAAGAATCGGGTTATATTCTCTGCATCTTCAGAAATAATTGCTTCGCTGTGTTTTGAACTATAATTTGCGATATGATTTAATGCCGCATCGAAATCATCAACAGTTTTAACGGCCAGTTTTAATGATAAAAATTCCGTTCCAAAATGTTCTTCAGTAGCCTGATTTAACAACAAAGTTGGATAGCTCGGCTTCAACATTTCGTAGCTTTTTACTATTTTCCCGAACATAGTTAATTAATGATTGACTTCCGCGTGGAATGAGCACATCAACAAAACCTCTGGCATTGAGTAGTGCCTCGGTTGCGGCTCTTTCAGCTGGCAATAAAGTTAAAACATCAGGATTTATTTGATGCTTGCTTAAAACCGCATGTATAACTTTGGTAATCGCAAGATTCGAAAATTCAGCGTCACTTCCGCCTTTTAAAACCGCTACATTTCCGGTTTTGAAACATAGAGAAAATACATCGGCCGTAACATTCGGCCGGGCTTCATAAATTACACCAACCACACCCAGCGGCACACGAACTTTTTGAATCTGGAGTTTATTTTCCAAAATTTTATCAGATAAAATTTCGCCAAGCGGACTTGCTAGGTTCACTACGCTTTTAACATCATTTGCAATATCAACAATCCTTTGGGTCGTTAACTTAAGCCGATCATACTTTGGATCTTCAACGGGCATTTTGGATAAATCTTTTACATTTTCCGCCAAAATCTCGTCGGTGTTTAAAACCAAAGCACTGGCCAAATCAGCCAAAACACCATTTGTTTTTTCCTTGCTTAAGCCAATCAATGTACGACTCGCTTGTTGCGCCTTTTCGAAGTATGGTTTGTATTTCATTTTCTATTTTATTAACCGCAAAGGGCGCCAAGTTTTACGCAGAGGTAGACAAAGTTAATGGCTTATAATCAATTTAGCTTCGCGTTCTTTGCGGTAAAACATTAAATCGTCGAGTAAAAATAATCGTAATGTACCAGCGCCTTTTGTTTTTTCTGTCCTATTCTTTCCTTTGCTTTATCCGAGCCATATTCAGCAATGCCTAAACCGATCAACTGGTTTTGCTCATCTATTATTTTGATGATATCGCCTTTTAAAAATTCCGATTGTATTTCAATAATGCCGACGGGTAATAAGCTTGTGGCTTTCCCCGATGTTAACACGTTTTTTGCCCCATCATTTAGTTTAACAACTCCTGTTGCCGAAGTTTCTGAGTGTGCAATCCACTTCTTTTTGCCTGATTTGATTTTTTCCGGAACGAAACGCGTATGCACAATTTCGTTGTTCAACAAAGAAGTTAAAACATGGTCAGTTGTACCATTCGCAATATGAACCGTAATGCCCAGTTTAGCCACTTTCTGTGACATGGTAGATTTTGTTACCATTCCTCCACGACCAAATTGCGATTTACCAGTCTGTATAAAAGACGCCAGATTTGATACCGAGCCCGTAATTTCCTGAATCACTTCTGAGCCTGCAATTTTCGGGTCGCCGTTGTAGATTCCATTTACATTTGATAAAATAATCAGTGCATCGGCGTTAAGCATCGAAGCGATCAATCCTGCCAATTCATCATTATCAGTAAACATCAATTCGGTTACCGAAACCACATCGTTCTCATTTACCACTGGAATTACCTCATTTTGAAGCAAAATATGCATGCAGTTTTTCATGTTCAGGTAGTGCGCCCGATCGCGAAAATCTTCCTTTGTTACTAAAACTTGTGCACACTTTATTTGGTGTGGCTCGAAAAAATTAGAATAAGTATTAATCAGTTTTACCTGACCAATTGCCGCTAAAAGTTGTCGCGTAGTTACAGCATCCTGTTTCTCTGAAATCTTAATTAGGCTTCTGCCTGAAGCTACGGCACCGGATGAAACCAGAATGACCTCAATTCCCTGTTTCTTAATTTCAGCCAATTGATCTACCAAATGTTGAATACGAGATTCATCAGGTAAGCCGTTTGCCTGCGTAATCACATTTGATCCAACTTTAACAACTATTTTTTTGTACCCTAATTTCATTATTATGATTTGATGCGGCAATTTAACATCTATTTTTTTCAATTGGAATGAATATCAACCGGATGATAAATTTTTACGAAAATGATAATTTTTTTGTGACATAAGGGCTGTCGTCATCCTAAGCATAGTAAAAGTGCAGGTTTTTTCGACCAATTGAATGGGTTTTCAAATACCATCAGACTGACGGTACTTCTACTAAGTAACGACATTGGAAGTCGGGCTGTTTTTTTTGGAAAGGCTACAAGCTTTGTTTTTTAAACCTGACAGCAGCGAAATACTTTTTGCAAACCTCGCAGGTTTTAAAAACCTGCGAGGTTTAAAACAAAAAGATTGTAGCGAATGGCGGGGCTACAGCTGCCATGAAAAATCAAACCGTTGATTTCCAAATCATAATCTACCATAAAAAATCCTTAAATTGCAGCAACCTCAACCAAACCATCATGAAACGTTTTTTACCATGCCTGCTTTTACTCGGTGTAGTAACTGCCTGCAACAATCCTCAAAAAAAAGAAATGGAACCAATAAAATGGCCAGATGCAAAAGCACCTGTGGCGGAAATTATTCCGCATAAAAGAATGATTCATGGCGATACCGTGGTGGATAATTATTACTGGATGATTGATTACTTTAAAAAAGGAGCCGACAGTACAAAGGTTGTGGATTATTTAAAGGCTGAAAATGCTTACCTGGATACGATGATGAAAGGAACTGAAAAGTTTCAGGCAGATTTGTTTAAGGAAATGAAAGGCCGCATTAAGGAAAAAGATGAATCAGTTCCGGTTTTCAAAAATGGATATTTCTATTATTCACGAACCGAAGATGGGCAACAATATTATAAATACTGCCGTAAAAAAGGAAGTTTATCGGCTGCAGAAGAGATTTTATTGGATGTTGATGCATTGGCAAAAGGTCATTCGTATTACAGCGCAACCGGTTTTAGTATAAGTCCTGACAATAAACTTTTAGCTTTTGGAGTGGATAAGGTTTCCCGCAGGCAGTACACCATTCAGGTTAAAAACCTGGAAACTGGTGAAATTTATAAGGATGCGTGATGGAATGTGCTTTGGATAAAACCGAAAAAGAAAATTGGAAAGAAGTGATTCCCAACCGAAAAGATGTTTTGCTGGAATATGGTGATGAGTTTAAAGATTATTTAGTTTTATCTGAACGCAAAAATGGACTAACCCAGCTTCGAGTTTTGAAAAAAGATGGAAGTGATTATTATATCAAATTCGATGAGCCTGTTTATGCTGCAGGTATTGGCTCCAATCCAGATTACACGGGCAAAACCCTACGTTACAATTATACTTCGCTAACTACACCTAATTCTGTATATGACTATGATTTGCTGAAAAAGGATAAAAAGCTAATGAAGCAACAGGAAGTTGTTGGCGGTTATGATCCGAAAGATTATGTTACCGAACGCTTATTTGCCACTGCGAAGGACGGAACGAAAGTGCCTATTGCGATCGTCTACAAAAAGGGCTTTGTAAAGAATGGCAAGTCTCCTTTATTGCTTTATGCTTATGGCTCATACGGTTCCAGTACTGAAGCTTCTTTTTCTTCCCAGCGTTTAAGTTTGCTTAACCGAGGCTTTGCCTTTGCCATTACGAATATTCGCGGCGGACAAGAAATGGGCAGACAGTGGTACGAGGATGGAAAGTTGATGAAAAAGAAAAATACATTTACTGATTTTATTGCCGCAGGAGAATATCTGGTAGATCAAAAATACACATCGAAAGCGCATTTATATGCAAATGGAGGCAGTGCCGGAGGCTTATTAATGGGTGCCATTGTGAACATGGCGCCTGATTTGTGGCATGGCGTAATTGCCGATGTTCCTTTTGTAGATGTAGTGAATACGATGCTTGATGAAAGCATTCCGCTCACTACCAATGAATTTGATGAATGGGGAAATCCGAAGAAAAAAGATGCCTACTATTACATGAAAAGTTATTCTCCGTATGAAAATGTAGAGCAAAAAGCTTACCCAAATATGTTGGTTACCACAGGTTTGCACGATAGTCAGGTGCAATACTTTGAGCCAGCAAAATGGGTGGCAAAACTAAGGGCAACCAAAACCGATAAAAACATTTTGCTATTAAAAACGAATATGGCTTTCGGTCATGGTGGTGCTTCTGGCCGTTTTGATTATTTGAAAGATGTGGCCTTAAGATGGGCTTTTCTATTTACGTTGGAGGGAATTGAGAAGTAATAACTTCCTAACAACATCTTGAGTCTATCGAAATTAAGTTTTCGGTAGGCTCAATTTCACACCTTTTTTAAATTTAATTACACAAATAAAATTAATGAATACAAAGCTAAAAACGATACAAATGATTCACCTGGCGCTATGCTCAGCCGTTTTCCTTTTTGCACTGATCACACTTTTTCTTAACCGGGAGATTATGTTTTTTGATGCAAATCCATCCACTACAGCGCCTTTTAATCCAATTTTTCCCATCATGGGGTTAATCACCATTTCGGCAAGTATTTTCTTCTTCAAAAATTTGATTGCGAAGATAGACAAATCAGAATCTGTTGATAATAAGATGAACCTATACCAAAGTGCTTTTATCATTAGCTCGGCATTATTGGAAGGTGGTGCACTTTTCAACATTGTGGGCTTTTTTATTACCCACAATGCTTTCTTTTTGCTTTTCGCAGCGGCCAATTTTGTTTTCCTTATATTGAAGCACCCAACCAAAGATAAATTGATTTCATCTTTACATTTGCAATACCCTGATACGGAAGCATTGTAATCAATAAGCTGTATCTTTGCCTTTCAATGGAATACAATGTTCATACTTTACCGAATGGCATACGCTTGTTGCACGTGCCATCGGCTTCAGCCATATCTCACGCTTGCATCATCGTTAATACAGGTTCTCGCGACGAGCCAGAAGGTAAAGCGGGCTTGGCACACTTTATCGAGCATCTGATTTTTAAACGCACAGAAAAACGCAACACCAATCAAATTCTAAATCGTTTAGAAAGCGTAGGCGCTGATTTGAATGCGTACACCACCAAAGAATATACCTGCGTTCATGCTTCTTTTTTAAATCCTTATTTGGATAGAACCCTTGATCTTTTTAATGATATTATTTTCCATTCTACCTTTCCGGAGGATGAAATGGACAAAGAAAAAAGTGTTATTCTGGATGAAATTGCATCTTACCTGGATCAACCGGAAGAAGCGATTAATGATGACTTTGAGGATATGCTTTTTGCAGGAAATGCCTTAGGGAACAACATTCTGGGAACTACAGAAAGCGTTAGCAATTTTACCAGGGAAGATGTAATTAATTTCCGCAAAGCAAATTATCGCACCAATGAAATTGTGATTGCTGTTTTGGGAAATTATAATTTCAAAAGCTTCGTTAATAAAGGAACCAAACATTTTAGTGATGTGGATGAAAATTCTCCAACGCAAAATAGAGTAAAGCCTGTCGTTCTGAGCCCAATAACCACCAATATTTATAAACCGATTATGCAATCGCATTGTATTTTGGGTACCCAAACTTATTCCACTCACGATAAAAATAAAGCGGCTTTAATGTTGCTGAACAATTATTTCGGTGGCAATGGAATGAGTTCGGTTTTAAACCTTCAAATTAGAGAAAAATACGGAATTGCTTATACCATTGAATCGAATTATTCTCCGCTAAGTGATACCGGTATTTTTTCAATTTACTTTGGAACAGATAAAGAAAAGCACACTAAAGCACTTTCATTGATCTTTAAAGAGATGAAAAAGTTGCACCTTAATCCACTGAATGAAATCCAATTGCAAAAAGCGAAAAACAAATTCATCGGGCAGATTGCTTTAAGTGAGGAAAATAGGATTGGATTGATTATTTCAATGGCAAAAAGTTTGATCGATCACGGCAAAATCGATTCTCTTGAACAGGTTTTTGAAAAAATTAATCGGGTAAGTACAACACAAATAGCCCAAATTGTTGATGAAGTTTTTGATCCTGAACAGCTGAATATTTTTACATTCAGTCCAATACTGGAATAATTGCTATTTTTGTATCATTAAGTTTTTAGTCTGTCATCCTGAGCTTGTCGAAGGACATAAAGGAGAAAGAAGTCTTCGACGGGCTCAGACTGACAAATCGTTGAAATTAATATCCTCAGATTAATCATCTGAAAAAATTTTACATAATGAAATTACCCATAGTAGCTTACGGAGATCCTGTTTTAAAAAAAGTAGGAACCGATATTGATCAAGATTATCCAGAATTGAAAGAACTAATTGCAAATATGTTCGATACGATGTATTATGCAAATGGTGTTGGCTTGGCTGCACCACAAATTGGCCTGCCTATTCGTTTATTTATTGTTGATACCGGTGAAGACGAGGATGGAACACCCGGCTATAAAAGAGTATTCATTAACGCACAAATTGTTGAAGAAACAGGTGAGCCATGGAGCTTTAATGAAGGCTGTTTAAGCATTCCTGACATTCGCGAAAATATTATGCGTAAGCCTAACATCAAAGTAAATTTCTTTGATGAAAACTGGGTAGAGCATACCGAAGATGTTGATGGTTTACCTGCCCGGGTAATTCAGCATGAATACGATCACATTGAAGGAAAACTTTTTACAGACAAAGTAAGTATCCTTCGTAAAACGATGTTGAAAAGTAAGCTAGACGCGATTTCAAAGGGAAACATTAAAACGGATTACAAAATGAGGTTTCCGAATAAAAGCAAAAAAAGATAAGTTTTGATAGAACATTTAAAGGGGAAAATCGAAACGTTTTCCCCTTTATTATGTCTATTGTAGTTTCGAGGAAAAAGCAATCTCACAACAAACAAGCTTCATTTAAATAATAACTTTACACTTAGCTATTTGTAACCTACGGAATAGAATGGGGGTTAAGTACTCTGGACTGATGACTAATTACTCAAGACTTAATTCTCGTTTCTCTTTTTATCCCCATCGAAGATTTGCTGCATTAGCTTGCCCCATGCAAAAGGATTGAGCAGAGGATTGGTTTGAACCATGTTCTTGTTAATCATCCGATCGAAATTATAACGGTAATTCTGACTGCCAATTTCTTGACCATCACGCGGCAAAGTTTGAATTAACCCGTTAATAGAAGATCTGGAAAGGTTTTTCTTGGCAATAGCCATATCATCATCGGCAAGTTTCATTGATAAAAACTCCCGGGTAAATTCTTCTGTGGTTGCCCATGGAAAAACCCTAACTGAAGGCAAATCGATCACGTTAGCTTTCAGCTTTACCATTATAGTGTATTTACTGTCTGGCGTGCCGGTTGGAATAACTGTAGAGAATTTTTTATAGCCGATGGCGGTAAAAAGTACTGTATCGCCAGGATTCACAATGAAGGTAAAATAACCTCGGTAATCTGCTGCAACGCGTTTACCATTTGCCGAAAGGTTTGTAATGGTAACGTATGGAATTACATTTGTACTATCAATATCGGTAATGATCCCAGAAAACTGAATCAGTTTTTCTTGCACTGGCTTCTGTTGTGAAAAAGCAGTTACAGAAAAAAGAAGGCAAAACAGGGCAATACAATATCTCATTAAGACAAAAGTAATTTTAAAAATAAAACTTCCTTGTTAAATATTGTTAAAGCTACTCTTGCTCTGCCATGTTTACGGCGACAACTGATGTAATTTGAGGCACTGCTTTCATAATCGCCTGCTCAATTCCCGATTTCATGGTCATGAAACTCATCGGGCAAGAGCCACAGTTACCTAAAAGTTTAAGTTTTACTGTACCTTCTGAAGTAATTTCTTCAACAGAAACATCCCCTCCATCGGCCTTTAAATAAGGTCTGATGGTTTCTAATGCCTGTTCTACTTGCTCTGTTAAATTCATTATGTGTATTTTAAAATATAAAAATAGTAATTTTTTAGCAATTAGCCATTTGTGCGTTATTAATGGAAATTTGCTGTGCTATTTTGCTAGCAATATCACCAAAGATAACATCTAATACAGGATTTTGATTTAACGCTACCGGTTTACCATTATCACCTGCCTCTGCAATACTTTGAATAATTGGAATTTCGCCCAAAAATGGCACATCAAATCTTTCTGCTAAAACTGTTCCGCCACCTTTGCCGAAAATGTAATATTTATTATCGGGCAGTTCAGCAGGCGTAAAATACGACATGTTTTCTACCACACCCAAAATAGGAATATTAATTCCTGGCATGCGAAACATTGCCAAACCTTTATGTGTATCTGCCAAAGCTACTTGCTGCGGCGTTGTAACCACAACTGCACCAGAAATTGGAAAACTTTGGGTTATGGTGATGTGAATATCTCCGGTTCCCGGTGGAAGATCCACAATCAGATAATCCAGTTCGCCCCAATCGGTATCATTAAACAATTGTTTTACGGCATTCGAAGCCATCGGGCCACGCCAAGGCACCGGCTGACCAGGATCTGCAAAAAATCCTAATGATAAAAGTTTGATTCCGTATTTCTCTATAGGAATAATTTTCGTTTTGCCATCAGCCGTCTCTACCGCTCCCGGTTTTGCGTCAACTAAATCAAACATCGTTGGCACCGAAGGGCCGTAGATATCAGCATCAATTAATCCAACTTTTGCACCATCTTTAGCCAAAGTAACAGCCAAGTTGCTGGATACAGTAGATTTTCCAACACCGCCTTTTCCTGATGAAACCAAAATGATGTTTTTGATGTTATCTAGTGAAGATGAATTAGTTGGTTGTGTAACCCTAGAAGTCACATTAATATTCACCTCCGCTTCAGCTGAAACAAAGTGTATTAATTTAAATTCAAAATTAACAAAACATAGCCACAAATACTTTTATTTAGGCTTTTAAACTGTAATTTTAACACGAAATAAACATTTAATTGTTACGTTTAAGCAATTAACCATTTTAACGACTGTATGCGCATACCAAAAATTAAAATCCCCCAAAAATATTTAAAAATCGGAGCATGGGTTTTAGGTGTTTTTTTAATTGTTTGTATCGCTTTAGGAGCTGTTGCTTATAGCAAAAGAGAGGCGCTCTTAAAAAAAATGGTTGCAAAAGCTATCGCAAAAGCCAATAAAGATTATGGATTGGACGTAAAAATTGGATCTGCTGGATTTACAGGCATGAGTACCGTAAAAATGACCAACATTTCTGTCGTTCCAAAAGAACGTGATACCCTTTCAAATATTGGTGAATTAAGTGTAGGCGTAAAATTATTTCCCTTGATTTTCGGAAATGTGAAACTTGCAGAAGTGGAGCTGAGCAATGGTTTTGTGAATGTGGTTTTCAAAGATTCAACCAGTAACATCGATTTCATTCTCAAGAGAAAGAAAAAAGATAGCACTGAAAATACTGGAAAAGCAAACCTTCCGGAAATTGCGAATAATCTTTTGAATCAGGTACTTTATAAAATTCCTGATGATATGGATATGAAGAACATGGTTTTCAAATTCAATGATCATGACACTGCTAAACTAAGTTTTGCGACCACAGCAACCATTGATGATGGCGATTTAAAATCGACAATAAACGTGAACGAAGGCGAATCTACTTGGCACGTTGATGGTTTGGTAAACCCCGGCAGTAAGCAGCTTAAATTTATGGCTTATGCCGATGGAAAAAAGTTGGAGTTGCCTTACCTGAACAACAAATTGCATGCAAAATTAAGTTTCGACACACTTGAAACTGAACTTAAAGACGCTGGATATAGTGGCGATGACTATAAAATTTCTGGCTCATGGTCGGTTAAAAACATGCTTGTCAACCAAGCCAGAATTGCCAGTAACGATATCATTGTTCAAAGTGCAAAACTAGATGCTGATGTTTTGGTTGGCCCTAACTACGTAGCTTTGGATAGTTCATCAACAGCATACTTGAAAAACGCAGAAATTCATCCGTACATCAAATACACTTTAGGTAAAAATAAGATTTACGAATTGAAGATTAATGCTGACGAGCAAGATGCTCAGGCAATTTTAGATGGTTTCCCACAAGGCTTATTTGAATCTTTGGATGGCTTGAAAGTGCAAGGCAAAGTAAAATATAACCTTAATTTTTATCTTGATACAAAAGAACCGGATAGCGTTAAATTCAATTCTACTTTAACGCCTGTAGGTTTTAAGATTTTACAGTGGGGAAAAACCAATTTGCAAAAAATAAACACCCCATTTGTTTACACGCCGTATGAATATGGCAAGCCGATGCGTGATATTACAATCGGCCCTGAAAACCCTAATTTTACGCCATTAAACTCAATTTCTAAAAACTTTATCAATGCGGTTTTAACTGCCGAAGATCCCTCTTTTTATACCCACAATGGTTTTGTTGAAGAGTCTATTCGTAAATCAATTGCAGTAAATTTTAAGGAGAAAAAATTTAAACGTGGTGGCAGTACCATCAGTATGCAGCTGGTAAAAAATATTTATCTGAGTCGCCAAAAAACACTGGCTAGAAAAGCAGAAGAGATTCTCATTGTATGGCTGATTGAGCATAATCACCTGGTGAGTAAACAACGCATGCTCGAGGTATATTTTAACATTATGGAGCTTGGCCGAAATATTTATGGAATTGGCGAAGCATCAAGATATTATTTTGGCAAACAGCCGGCAGACTTAACTATTGGCGATGGCTTATTTCTGGCCAGTATTGTTCCAAAACCAAAAGCATCAATGTATAAGTTTATGGCCGATGGAAGCTTAAAACCTTTTATGTTTAATTATTTCCGCTTCATGGGCAATATTATGGCCAGAAGAGGATTAACGCCTGCTGACACATCAGGTTATGGGTTTTATAATGTTCGTTTACGTGAAGGGCTTCGCCAGTACCTTGCACCAGACACCGCTGCAGTAGACACAACTGATTTTGATGATGAAGAGGATGGTGTGCCTCCAGTAATGATGCAGGACAATAATAAAAATCTTTTTGATCGGTTATTCGGTGGCGCAAACAAGAAAGATACCGCTAGTGTAAACCCTGCTGACACGACAAAATCTAAGAAACAGTTACGACAGGAGCGAAGGGAACAGCGACGCAGGGAAAAAGAGCTTGAAAATGGTGGTTAATTCTTTTTGGTATTGACCATGTAAACCAATTCAACTTCACAATATTAAATATTAAACAACAACATGCACAAAATAAAAGTTGAGGATAAGGAATTCGAGATTTTTCTAGAAAACGACACACTGAGTAAAAGAATTCGCTTACTCGGCATTCAAATGAATGTTGACTACGAAGGAAAATGTCCCTTATTCATTGGAATACTGAATGGCAGCTTTTTATTCATGGCCGATTTAATTAAAGAAATTAATGTGCCCTGTGAGGTTGCTTTCATGCGGGTAGCTTCGTATGAAGGAACTTCCAGCAGTGGAAAAGTTAAAGAATTGATTGGCTTACCTGAAGATATAGAAGGAAGGGATATCATTATTGTAGAAGATATTGTGGATACTGGCTTAACCTTAAATCACATTATTAAAACATTGAAAGAAAAGAACCCAGCATCTTTAAAAGTAAGTTCACTTTTACTTAAACCAAGCGCACTAAAATACGAGATTGAAGAACTGGAATACATTGGCTTTGAAATACCTAATGAGTTTGTTGTAGGTTATGGATTGGATTATAACGGCCTTGGCCGAAACCTAACTGATATCTACAGGGCAATAGAAGGATAATTTTTAGAGTTGATTAATTTATTTTTCGCACCTTTGTCGAATAATTTCTAGCACAATGACCATACATAAAGAAGGCTATACAACCATAGCAATAACCATTTTACTAATTTTCGTGATCAACGCTGTTGTTGATTATAAATATTACGACATTACCTGGTTACGTTGGTTTATCTATATTTTCTCCGCTGCATTATTCATTATCGTTTTACAGTTTTTCCGTAATCCAAGTCGCCAGTTTTCTGCCGGAGAAGGATTGGTAATTTGCCCTGCCGATGGCAAAGTTGTTGTAATCGAGGAAACTGAAGAAGGAGAATATTTTAAAGATAAACGGTTACAGGTTTCTATTTTTATGTCGCCAGTAAATGTCCAACTTCTTTTTCCTGATCATTATTAAGCGGTCTATCGCTAATTAAACGTTGAGTTGGGTAAGCGAAATCAGATTTATTCCGCATAACGATATCCATAATTTCAAGATTGATTTCCTGCCTGATATCCAGAAATTCATTGAAATTAAGATTAGTTACAAAATAGCTCACTTCTATGTTTAAGCCCGAATCGCCAAAGCTTTTGAATGAGGCATGAACATCTATCGTTCCTTCCCTTTGGTTAATATAAGCCTCTATTTCGGTAATGATTTTTCTTACCGATTCAGCAGTTGTTTCATAGGTTAAACCGATTATAAAATTCACTTTTCGCGAATCGCGTAATGAAAGGTTTTCCAAAACACCATCAATCATTCCACGGTTAGGAATAGTAGCCATTGTTTTCTCCGAGGTACGAATCCTGGTGCTCCTAAAGCCAACTTTCTCTACCGTTCCTTCTACACCATCAACCTTTACTAAATCGCCAACCACAAAAGGTTTATCTAGAAAGATGGTAAAAGATCCGATTAAGTTCTCTAAACTTTCTTTAGCCGCCAATGCGATGGCAATACCACCAATACCCAATCCTGTGATGAGTGTTAAAACATTTACCTCAAATACAAAGCCTAATAGTGTAAAAAACCCAATGAAAATGACTAACGTTTTGAAAAGCTCTTTTAGAAATGGTACCAGTTGATCATCAGATTTATTATGCGTAAGCGATGCTTTGAACAATAAAACATGACTAATAAAATCTATAATCCTCAAGATAATCCAGAAGATGGAGAGGATAATCATGAATAAAAATATCCTGTCAATACAATCGCCGATACTAACCGGAATAGCTTCTTTTGTTTTGCCAACCAGTTTACTATAGTGGAAAATGGCTACCTCCAGCGGATGTTTCAGCTGATTGATAGAAAGATATAGTGTGGTTAAGAGGATAAAGGTTTCAATTGGCTTAACGAGCAAAGCAACGAATGCTTCATCATGAGATTGCTGAGAGAAACTTTTAAACAGCTTAAATAAGAGTTTACTTAAAAGCTTTGAAACAATTCGTTTAAAAATTAAACCGAATAAAAGTATTCCTCCGAAAAGACAATAGGCCTTTACAGTATTACCCCAAAACACTTGGTCGAAAAATGCAGAATCTAACATAGAAACAAAGGTATAAACAAAAAAACCTCCACGAAATTAATCGTGAAGGCTATATCTTTTATAATAAAGAATATTATTTTCTCAAAGATTTGATACGAGCAGCTTTACCAGTTAAAGCACGTAAGTAGAATAATTTTGCTCTACGAACTTTACCATAACTATTTACTTCTACCTTCTCAATGTTTGGAGAATTGATAGGGAAAATACGCTCAACACCAATACTATTGCTAATTTTACGAACTGTGAAAGTTTCGTTAGCACCTGCACTGTTACGTTGAATTACAACACCTTGGTAAATTTGAATACGTTCTTTATTACCTTCGCGAATTTTATAGTGTACGCTCACTGTATCGCCAGACTTGAACGCAGGAAAATCTTTTTTCGCGATGGC
>SEDB01000145.1 GCA_004210715.1 Pedobacter sp. | reverse complement strand
TTAACTATCAATCTTCCAAAAAGGAATGATTTACCTGAGGTGCAATTGCAAAAGGCCTCAAACGGTTATTATTTCTTGGTTAACATTTTCCCGAAAGCGCAAAGCAGACCAAGGCAATGGGCAAATCAGATTGGCTTAATCTGGGATACTTCATTAAGCGGTTTACAACGGAATACTAAAAAGGAAATCGAGCTTTTAAGTTTAATTATTGCTCAAAAGCAAAATTTGACCATTCAATTGGGTTTACTTAACAACGGTTTTAAAAATGTCGGAAGTTTTTCAATTGCCAATGGAAATTGGAGCGAATTGAAGGCAAAACTAGAAGGTTTAATTTATGATGGTGGAACAAATTTCAGTGCGGTAAGTTCGGCAGCTTTCCAGGCCGATGAATATATTTTATTTAGCGACGGATTATCGACCTTCGGGAAGAATTCTATTGCACTAAGCAAGCCAGTTCATGCCATTAACAGCGCAGTGAAAGCTGATTATAGCACACTAAAATATATTACATCGAAAACTGGAGGACAGTTTGTAAATCTTAATAACATATCCACCCAAAATGCTTTCCAGCAACTGAGTCAGGAAAACTTACAGTTTTTAGGTATAAAAAATGGCAATGATGTTCGCCAGACTTACCCTTCAATGCATATAAATGTAAATGGACATTTATCCGTTGCCGGAATTTTAAATGGTTTGAATACTGAATTTGTACTTCAATTTGGTTACGGAACTACCGTTGTAGCAGAACAAACAGTTCGCCTGAATGCAACAGAACATGCTTTAAGCAGCATCGATGTAAGTCGGGTATGGGCGCAAAAGAAAATCGCAGAAATGGATATTCAGTACGAAACCAACAAAGACGACATCAGTTTATTAAGTAAGCAATTTGGTATTGTTACCCGCAACACCAGCTTGATCGTTTTAGAAAATCTGGAAGATTATTTACGTTATGATATTGCACCGCCGGCAGAATTGCGTCAAGCTTACGATGCCGTTTTGAAGCAGCGTAGAATTGATATTCAAGAACGCAAAACAAACTTGTTAAATGCTGCGGTTGCGATGACTAAAGATTTAAAAACCTGGTGGAATACGGATTTCTACTACAAGGAACCAGTTAAAGCAAAAGAAGAGTACCCAACACCGGTTTCTCCACCCGGAAGTGGTGATCCCATTGCAAACGTTGTGGTGGCCACGCCTGTGGGTGAAGGGCCAAGACGCCAGGCTGCTGCAGCAACCCAGGCATCGCCGCCAAGAGTTATGCCGCCGCCCGTTGCATTGGAGCGGGAAGCCAAGGCAGATGATCGTCAGGCTTTGCAGGAGGTAGTGGTAGTAGGTTATGCAGCGCAAGCAAAACGCATGGAAACTGCAAGTGCTTCTACAGTTGTTCGGTCTCATGCGGCTGCATCAAACTTAGTCTTAGAGGGAAGAGTTGCGGGAGTAAGCGTAAACAAAGCAGGCTTAAACGAAATAAATAAAAGTAAGGCTCAAAATGTAGCATCGCAACCTGCCATCATCATCCCTGAATTTAAAAGTGATAAAGATTACATGAAAAACCTGGTGGGTAAACCCGACAGTGCTTATCAGGCCTATTTGAAAATGCGGCCAGGTTACATTTCTACACCGATGTTTTATTTCGATGTAGCCAACTGGTTTTATCAACAGAAAGATAGTGAACGAGCCCTAACCATTTTAAGCAGCATTGCCGATTTGGATTTAGAAAACGCCGATCTGTACAAAACTTTGGCTTATAAATTAAAGCAGACTGGAAATTATGCAGAGGAAATTTTTGTTACTCAAAAGGTTTTGCAATGGCGTCCGATGGATGCACAAAGTTACCGTGATTATGCACTGGCTTTAGCGGATGCCGGTCAGTACCAAAAGGCTTTGGATAATTTATACAAGGTTTTAACTCAAAGTTATAATTCACAAATAGCCGATCGCGATCAGGGTATTGAAGAAATTATTATTTCCGAGATTAATAATCTGATCACAAAATATGGCGCCAAACTAAATACCAGTGGCGTTGATAAAAGGTTGATTACATCACTGCCTGTTGATGTTCGTGTGGTATTGAACTGGAATAAGAACGATACCGATATCGATTTGTGGTTAACGGATCCTACAGGAGAAAAAGGGTATTATTCCAATAACAGAACCAAAATAGGTGGCAGAATTAGTAATGATTTTACCTCTGGTTATGGCCCCGAACAGTTTATGATTAAAAAAGCAGTGAAAGGAAAGTATAAAATAGAAGTGAATTATTATGGCGATAGGCAAATTAACATCAGCGGACCCACAACAGTAACTGCAGAGATTTACACTCATTATGCAAGTGGTAAGCAACAAAGAAAAGTTATTGTTTTACCATTGGCCGCAGATAATAGAAATGGAAACTTGGTTGGCGAGTTTAATTTTAATTAAACTTTTGCCGTCATTTCGACAGTAGCGTAGCGAAATGGAGAAATCTTTTTACCTATTGAAAAGGTTTCTCCACTACGGTCGAAATGACGGTATATTAACTCCAAATTGTTAAAGCAATAAACCGGCAACTTCATCCCAGGTGTTTACACGTTCATATTCGGTAACCAATAAATTATGAGGAGAAGTAAATAACAAAGGCCTGCCTGGAAAATTAACGAAATTTTTAATTCGATCATCAATCATAATATCGGTGCTTACAATTTTATGTCCGCAGAAGATGATGTGTTGCCAATCAATAAAAGGGAAATGATCTGCAAGCCAATCGTGTTTATCTTTTAAGCAGTTCGGAAATTCCATTGCTGCGGAAACAATATAAACTTCGTATTTTTCTTGTAGGGCTTTAATTACACGCTGACTGCCTGGAATGATTTCTAAATCGCGGAAAAAGCCAGGTTCATTAATATATTCGAACCATTTCTGTTCTACATCTTTAGGAACATGGTGGAAGATTTCATTTCCCGCATCAATTTTTAAGTCTAAAGGAACGTTGTAATCTCGGTTATAAAGCTGAATAAATTTCTTAATCGGATCGGCTATAACCTCATCCATATCGATGGCAATTCTTTTCATGTTGTATCTGCAAATATTTTTAACCAAATCTCCTGAAAATAAACTAATTAAACTATGTTTTTAATTTGCAGAATTTTTTTATCTTTGCAGCCCCGCAGCATGTCGCTCCGGGAACTATGTTGAATACATAAATACGAAAAGAAATGGCAACTAAAATCAGATTGCAAAGATTCGGTAAAAAAGGAAAACCTTTTTTCCACGTTGTGGTAGCAGATTCTCGCTCTCCACGTGATGGTAAATTTATTGAGCGTTTAGGTTCATACAACCCAAACACCAATCCTGCTACTATCGAAATTAACTTCGAAAAAACTTTAGCTTGGGTTAACAGTGGTGCACAACCAACTGATACAGCTCGTGCTATTCTATCTTACAAAGGCGTTTTATACAAAAAACACTTAGAAGGTGGTGTTAAAAAAGGTGCTTTAACGCAAGAACAAGCTGACGAAAAATTCACTGCTTGGGTTGATGCTAAAGCTGGCAAAATCTCTGGTAAAACAGAAGGTTTAGCTACTTCTAAAGCAGATGCTCGTAAAGCAGCATTAGCAGCAGAAGCTAAGAAAAAAGAAGACAGAGCAGCAGCAATCGCAGCTAAAAATGCACCAGTTGCAGAAGAAGTTGTTGAAGAAGAAGCTCCAGCTGTTGAGGCTGAAGCAACTGAAGAAGCTCCTGCAGCAGAAGCTACTAAAGAAGAAGGAGCAGAATAATTTTAATTATTTTGTTTCAAAAAATAGCGTTCCGAATTTCGGAGCGCTATTTTTATTTAAAGATATTTTTAAAAAATCGTCATGCCTGTTCCGAACGTTCGGGATCAGCATCTATTTAGCATAAAAGACCCTGAAATAAACTTAGGGTAACGGTAGTGGATAGGAACCGCCCGTTAGGGCTTAGGAATTATGAAACACGAAGAAGCATTTTACGTAGGGTACGTTACAAAAACAAGAGGTTTAAAAGGCGAAGTTCAAATATTTTTCGAATTTGATGAATATGAACAGCTGGAGTTTGATGTCGTTTTTGCCGATATGAACGGAAAACTTGTTCCTTATTTTGTTGCGGAATCGAAATTACAAGCCAATAAAACCGGTTATTTCAACTTCGATGATGTAGATCATATTGATAAAGCCCAGCCCTTGTTAAAAAAGAAATTGTATTTGCCTTTAAGCCAAATGCCAGAACGTGATGAAAGTGAATTTTTCTACACCGATTTAAAAGGTTTTACGGCTTTTGATGAAACCCTAGGTGAGCTTGGTGAAATCTTGGAAGTAAACGAATATCCACAACAATTTATTGCAATGGTTTCGTACAAGGAAACCGAAATACTTTTTCCTTTAAATGAAGATTTTATCGTGGAAATTGATGACGAAGAAAAAATCTTAACATTGAATTTACCCGAAGGTTTGCTTGATATTTATTTAGAAAAGTAAGTTCCTCTTTAGAAACCTTTTTCAGGGTTCTTTCGTTTAGCTTTTATGAAGCGTTTACTAATTGCGGTTGCTGCGGCGCTGCTTTTTATAAGTTGTAATCAAAATAAGCCATCAGAAACCAAAACTGATTCAGGTAAAGAAATACCTCAGAAAACACAAAAGGATTCTGTTGAAACGGTAGCGCAGAAAGCTTTAACAGCTTTAAAGGAAAAAGATTATAGTGCTTTTGCCTCATGCTTTCATCCGGTTGATGGTGTGCGGTTTTCGCCTTACGGATTCATCGACCCCACACATAAACATGTTGTAGCCAAAGATTTTTTAGAAGCAATTGATAAAAACTGGACGTTAACCTGGGGCCATTTTGATGGAAGCGGTGATGCCATTAAAATGAAGGTTAAACCCTACATCGATAGGTTTATATACAATGCCGACTATTTGAATGCCGAAGAAAAGAGTTACGATGAATTCATCGGACAAGGCAATACCATCAATAATTTAAAAGAGAGCTATCCACAACTGCACTTTACAGAATATTATTTTAAGGGTTTTGATGAGCAATATAAAGGCTTGGATTGGACAAGTTTAAGATTTGTATTTAAAAAGCACGAAAATGCTTATTACCTGGTGGCAGTAATCCACGATCAGTGGACGGTTTAGTGTTCCACTCGCTCCAAACTCCAATCCAAAACTTTATATTTGCGCCATGCGTTTCGATATCATAACTGTTCTTCCGGCTCTGCTGGAAAGTCCTTTTGCTCATTCCATTTTACAGCGTGCCCAGAAAAAAGGCATTGCCGAAATTGTTGTTCATAATCTTCGTGATTATGCAACCAATAAGCAAAAAAGTGTAGATGATTACCAATATGGCGGTGGAAGCGGGATGGTAATGAGCATTGAACCTTTTGCTGCCTGTATTGAAAAACTTCAGGCAGAAAGGGATTATGACGAAATCATTTTCATGAGTCCTGATGGCGTTACGCTTAATCAAAGCACTGCAAATGAATTATCCATCAAAAAGAATATTATCATTCTCTGTGGCCATTATAAAGGAATTGATCAGCGCATACGCGATATTTTTGTCACCCGCGAAATATCAGTTGGAGATTATGTTCTAAGTGGAGGAGAATTGCCTGCTGCCATTGTAGTTGATGCGGTAGTGCGTTTAATCCCCGGCGTTTTAAATGATGAAACCTCTGCGCTATCTGATAGCTTTCAAGGCGAACTTTTAGATGCACCTGTTTATACTCGTCCGGCAGATTGGAAAGGCCACAAAGTGCCCGATGTTTTATTGAGCGGACATGAGGCAAAAGTGAATGAATGGCGCCATGAGCAAGCATTGGAACGGACAAAGCAGCGCCGTCCTGACCTTTTGGAATAGAAGCATTTACAAAGCCTTAATGTGGATTTCTAAAAGATTGTGGAAAAAATAAAATTAGTTTTTTTAATTGAAAAAAAATCCCTAATATTGCAATCCGAATTTCACGGGTTGAAATATCGATTTAATAGCTTAAAATCATGGATTTAG
>SEDB01000633.1 GCA_004210715.1 Pedobacter sp. | reverse complement strand
ATTGAAGGTGTATCTAATGCAGCAAATTACAAAACTGCATCGGCTGCAGTTCCTGGTGGCGATAAATTGGTTGGAAAAGTTTGGTGGGATAAATAGGAAATAAATCCCCCGTAAGAAAAACCGGCATCGATTATTTCGATGCCGGTTTTTTTATGCGTAACATTTCTACTGGGCGTTTTGATAAAAGCCAGTTTAATTTGATATTTATGAACCAAACTCAACTAAATGAAATTCAAACTTATACTAAGCATCATTTTGCTCACCGGCTTTTTTAGTCAGGCACAACAAACACCAAAAAGAAACCCCTCAAAAGAAACGGTGACCTCAACTCAGGTTACGGTAAAAGATGAATCAAAATCAACAGGAAATGAACGTGTCATTAAAGTAGAAAGCACGGTAATTACCAATCACTCCGTAAATGTAGATGGCAAAACTATTCCTTACAAAGCCACAACCGGTACGCGTGCAGTAAGTAAAGATATTCCAACCAATAAATTTTTCGGCGTTCGGGCAGATATTAAGTATTTAGCCGAGTGGATTAATACTTTCGTTACTCGGAATAACCGTTGGGCATCGCCAAAGTTTTTAATTGGCGAAAGCTACGGAACTACCCGCGTTTCAGGTTTAGCTTTAGAACTTCAAAATAACCAGTGGATGTATCTGAATGGTGTTGTTTTGGTTTCGCCGACAGAACTAGGCATTGAACGTGGTGGCCCGGTAGAAGCGGCTTTACGCTTACCGTATTTTGCAGCAACAGCTTGGTACCACAAGTTGTTGCCTCCGGATTTACAATCAAAAGATTTAACTGCCATGTTGCCTGAAGTGGAAACTTTTACCATCAATGAACTGATTCCCGCCATTTCGCAGGGCAGTATGTTAAGCGCTGAAAAAAAGAAAACCATTGCCGCTAAAATGGCCCGCTATTCTGGCTTGTCTGAAAGGACAATTATTGATTATAACCTGAATGTGCCAACTAATTTCTTCTGGAAGGAACTGATGCGGGATAAGGGATTTACCGTTGGAAGATTGGATTCCCGTTACCGCGGTATCGATAAAATGGGCGCTGGCGATGGACCGGATTATAACGCAGAACTCACTTCGTGGCTGCATTCGTTTACGCCTGCCATCAATATGTACATCCGCAACGAACTCAATTACAAAACCGACCTAAAATACAACATGTTCGGTTCCGTTTATCCATGGGATCGGAGTGGTGATCAAACCGGTGATAATCTCCGGCAGGCAATGGCGCAGAACCCTTATTTACACTTGCTCGTACAATCGGGTTATTACGATGGCGCTTGCGATTATTTCAATGCAAAATACAGCATGTGGCAATTGGATGCTGCGGGCAAATTTCAGGATCGCATGAGCTGGGAAGGTTATCGCAGCGGACACATGATGTATTTACGCAAAGAAGATTTGAAAAATTCTAACAATCACATTCGCGAGTTTATTAAAAAGGCTTTGCCAAAAGCAGGCGAGGCGGCTAAGTTTTAACCAGGATTCTGGAGGATTTGAGGATTTTAAGATTGAAGCGTATCCTTTCGTTGGTGCATGCGTATGCAATAAAGCTTCGCCGTTTTTTTATTACTTCCGATTTTTATTAGAAAATAATTTGGAGCGCAAAGGCAGTTCAACTATTCAAGTTCGTCCTGCTTTGCGCTTCAATCTTTTTGTTATTGTTACACTGAGCTTGTA
>SEDB01000632.1 GCA_004210715.1 Pedobacter sp. | reverse complement strand
TTATACAAGACTTTCAAATCCCTAAAAATTAAAGCAGAGGCTTTTCACTCTGATTTAGGACAGAAAGAACGTGAAGATATTTTGTTGGCGTTTAAAAATCGTCGGTTACCGATTATCATTGGAACGGATGTTTTATCTCGTGGTATTGATGTAGAAGGGGTAGATTTGGTTATTAACTATGATGTTCCCGGCGACCCTGCTGATTATGTGCACCGTATTGGTAGAACGGCGAGAGCCGCCACCAAAGGAACAGCAATTACACTGGTTAACGGAAGAGATAAGCGCAAATTTGATAACATTGAGAAATTGATTGAAAAAGAAGTTCCAAGAATGACTTTGCCAGAGCATATTTCTACAATGGAAATTACGCATGTGGAAGAAAAGCGACCTGCACATCCAAGAAATAACGGCAAGAAAAAGGTTTGGCATAAGAAAAAACCGAAGCCAAGTAGTCCCACCTCATAAGTTTTAAAAACGCCGATTAATTAATTGGCGTTTTCTTTTATCAATATTTTTGCACTTATCATGGCAAATTTCATTCTTATTGGTTTATGTATTATTGCAGGCATTCTTTTCAGAAAGAGCAAGACGCTACCAAAAGATGCGCACAAGGGCATTAATGCCTGGATTATTTACATTGCACTTCCGGCTACTTCATTTAAATATTTGCCTCACATTAGCTGGTCGAATGAATTGTTATTTCCTGCTTTGGCACCAATTTGTGTGTGGTTATTAGGATGGCTTTTCGTTACCCTCTATGCGAAATTCAGCAAAATTAGCCGGGCCACCTCCGGAGGGCTAAAACTAGTCAGTTCATTAAGCAATACTTCTTTCATTGGGTTTCCGCTCATTATCGCCTATTTCAGTGAGCAGGAAATTGCGACAGCCATTATCTGCGATCAGATTACTTTCACATTATTATCAACGATTGGAATCATTGTCGCCATTCGTTCCTCGCAACAACAAAAGCTAAGTGCTAAGCTGGTTTTGAAAAAAGTGCTGACTTTTCCACCACTGCTAGGCTGCATTTTGGCTTTGGTATTGCCCCGTTATCTTAACTTATCCTCACTTGATATTTTGTTCGATAAACTTTCAGCAACGGTTGGTCCGTTGGCATTATTTTCCATCGGTCTGCAACTCAAGTTCGGAGGTTGGTTTAGCGAAATCAAGCACATCAGCTTTGCATTATGCTACAAATTAATTTTAGCACCACTTTCTATTCTAATTATCGCTTTACTTTT
>SEDB01000144.1 GCA_004210715.1 Pedobacter sp. | reverse complement strand
CTTAACACCACCTAAAGATGCAGGTATGCTACGATTAATTACTTACAAAGGCAAACAACCTGTTGGAAGATTGATCAGCTTGCCTATTGCGGATTTACAGAAAAGGGCTAAGTAATGGGTAAGGAGATAGAGAAAAAGTTTTTGGTCAACAAAACTAAATGGAACAGTTTAGAGAAGCCTAAAGGAAAACACCTAAGGCAAGGTTATTTGATGACCGATCCAAACAAAACCATTAGAGTTAGAATCGCTAAAAATTCTGCATGGATAACCATTAAAGGAATTTCTATCGGCGCTACAAGATTGGAGTATGAGTATGAAATTCCTTATATAGAGGGAATTGAACTATTGGATAACTTTGCCGAATCTGAGTTGGAGAAAATAAGATATGAAATTTTGTATGCTGGCAAACTTTGGGAAGTAGACGTTTTTTCCGGAGATAATGATGGGCTCATTGTAGCAGAAATTGAGCTGCAATCGGAAGACGAAAGCTTTCAAACTCCAGAATGGGTTGCCGGCGAAGTGACAACAGAAAGCAAATATTACAATTCTAGCCTGACCACCAATCCATATAAAAATTGGAGCTAACCACCGAAATTAATTGCATCAATGCAAGCTTCTTTTACAATATTATCTTTATTGTGAATAAATAAATTTTGCTAAATTAATTTAGATCAAACGCTATTCCTATATTCGTTCTTCAAAATCATCCTTGTTTAATTTCGGAAACTGGTTATCCCAAAACACCATTTTCTATTTTTTTAAAATTTAAACAATTATACAAAGGATGAAAACAAGTAAATTTTTAATGAGTGCGATAATCGCAGCCACGCTTTTTTTAGTGAGCTGTTCGCCAAAAGATGCAGATGTTCAGGCTGCAATTCAGGCTAAAGAAGCCTCAGGTATTACTGTAGCTGTGGCAAAAGGCGAAGTTACTTTAACCGGAGAAGTTGCCGATGAAGCCGCCAAAGCAAAAGCAGAAGAAATTGCAAAAGCAGAAAAAGTAGCAAAATCAGTAGTAAATAACTTAACCGTTAAACCAGTAAATACACCAGTTGTAATTGCCGAAGATCCGATCCTGGTTAAAAATGTTGCCGATGCGAGTAAAGATTTCCCAACGGTTAAAGCAGACGTTAAGGATGGTGTAGTCACTCTTACAGGCGAAATCAAAAAAGCTTCTTTAATCACTTTAATGCAACACCTAAGTGCATTGAAACCTAAAAAAATTGAAAATAAATTAACAGTAAAATAGTTGTACAAATGGGATTACAAGACAAATATAAAGCATTAACTGATGCAGCTACAGCTGCTGGAATAAGTGACTTAGCTGTACGTGAGCAGGATGGCATTCTATATGTAGATGGAACCGCAGCTGATGGAGCAACTAAAGATAATTTATGGGATGTCTACAATCAAATCGATCCGAATTTTACCTCAGGAGATTTAGTATTGAACGTAAACTTAAGTATTGATGCAGCTGTTACACATGCAAAAGTGATAACGAAAAGCAGCAATTTAAATATTCGCAAAGGCCCGGGAACAGACCAACCAATTGTTGGTAAAGCAGCGCATGATGAGATTATCACTTTGGTAAACCGAAGCAATGCTTTATGGTGGCTGGTTAGAACAAAAGACGGAGAAGAAGGTTATTGCTACGCTCAATATCTAGAAGCTCAATAATAATAAGGCTAAAAAACAAAAAATCCGCATTTTAACAAATGCGGATTTTTTGTTTCTATAATACACCACTCTCTTCTTTTTTTAATACTTCCTGGATTTTTAAAAGCTATCCTGATAATAAAACACCTGGTTTTTAAGAATCCCACTGACGAATGATTCAAGCTTATATTGAAGCGATTAAGGGGTGCTTGCACCCACCACATTCGATTTAGTGATTGATCTTAATTCGATATCGAAAACCAGAGGCGTAAATGGATTGATTGAGCCGCCGCCATTTTCTCCGTAACCAAGTTTGGATGGAATGATGATTTTGATTTTACCACCAGTTCCGATTAATCTAATGCCTTCTGCAAACCCAACAGGTAGTTGATTTAAGACAAGAGGCCTTGCAGCATATTGCGCCAATGGAGAATATATTCCCGCTTCCTTTGCAACTTTTGCATTCGATGTATCAAAAACATTAATTTTTCCATCAGCTTTTTTATTTGTAAACTGACCAGTATAATCAACCAAAATGGTATCTGTTAAAATTGCCCGTTCAGCATTCCCTGGTCTTTCGATTATGTAATTTAAACCTGATGAGGTAACGTTCACTTTCAGATCGTTATCAGAAATGTATTTTGCAATTTTTGAAGATTCACTGGCTTTGTTCTTTTTAATTAAGGCATCGTATTCTACTTTATAAAAATCCCTCTTTTTATCTTCAAAAACCGAATCAGGTTCATTAGCGGCTTTATGAAGTACTTTTTCAATTTTAACGGTAATTGTAGCGTAGTTATTTTGTGCAGCTTGTGGCTTCGGTTGATCATTATATGTTGCCAATGAATCAAGGTTCAACTTAAATGAAGCACTATCTCCTTCTCCCAAAAGCTTTAGTGCAGCAACTATATCACCAGGAAATTTTGATTTTGTAACCGTAAAAAATGGTGGACGTTCATTGTCATAAGTATTAACCAAGGTCGAATCTCCAGTCTTGGTATCAATCATTTGTATAACATTAAATTTTACCAAATCTCCTTCCTGAATTTTAGGTTTGCCTTCGTTTTTGTAAATTTTATAGGTCATATCGCCTTCCCCTTTTTCAAACTTATTACAAGCAGATAAGCTTAAAATTGCTGCGAATAAAATTATTAGTCCCTTTTTCATTTGTTATTTTAGTATGCCTGTTAAACACAAAAATCTTGCCCAATATACTTGAGCAAGATTTTTATTAAATGTTTTATTGTTTTCTTATTTAATAGCAGGTGCTGCTGGTGCAGCTGGAGCTACTCCTTTTTTAATGTCTGTAATTTCAATTTCGAAAACGATTGGGTTGTAAGGCATAATACCTACCTGAGGGGCACCTTGCTCACCATAACCTAATTTAGAAGGAATAATTGCTGTGATTTTACCACCTTTTCCAACTAACTGGATTGCTTCGGTAAAACCAGGAATGGTAGATCCAATAACCATTTTGGTTGGTCCATAAGGTCTTCCTGGCTGAAATTTATTTTCCTCTTTAGCCGTTTTCTCGTCGCTTGTATCGAAAACTGGATATTTACCTTTATCGTTTTTCTTGGTTAATCTACCAGTATAACTCAAAGTAACAGTATCTCCTAATGCAGCTCTTTGAGCATCACCTGGTGCTTTGATAATGTACTGTAAACCGCTCGCAGAAGTAGTTGTTTTTAAGTTATTATCAGAAATATAAGTTTTAAGCTTACCTTCTTCGGCATTTTTCATTTTTTCAGCAGTTGCTTTGAAATCTGCCTGGAAAAAATCACTAGCTCTTTTATTGAAAGTAGAATCAGCTTCACCAGCTTTCTTAGCAAATACTTTCTCTACCTTAACTGTAAAAGTTTGGTATTTATCGTTTTTGAATTGCTCGTTTTTAGGTTGTTTAGTGTAAGCTGCTAGGGTATCTAAATTAATTTTAAATGTAGCGCTATCACCTTCACCAAGTAACGTTAAAGCATCTTGTTGATCTCCAGAGAACATTTTTTTCTGAACAGGAAATACTTGAGGTGTTTCACTTTCAAACGAGTTATAAAAAACTGAATCTTTATCGTTTTTAATAATGAAGTTAATTTTAATAATATCACCTTCTTTAATTTTTTCTTTTCCTTCAGAATGGTGGATTGTATACAATAAACCACCCGCTCCTTTTTTTTCTTTGTTACAAGCTGCTAAACCTAAAGTTGCCGCTAAAAGAACAATTATTCCTTTTTTCATTTTTATAATTAAACTTGTTTTTATTTGGTTTCTTGCTTTATGCAATTAATTGATTTTTGTATTCTTCTAATATTGACTTAAATTCATTTACTACCTCATCCAAAGGTTTCTCTGAAGCACCACCAGCGGCATTTCTATGCCCACCACCATTGAAATATTTTTTACAAATTTCATTGGCGGGAAAATCACCAGTAGATCTAACCGATAATTTAACTTTATCTGTTCTTTCGATAATTAACGCTGCCAAACGAACACCGTTTATCGACAGCGCATAATTTACAACACCTTCCGTATCGCCGGTTTCACTTTTAAAACGTGAAAGCTCTTCTTTGGTAACAGAAATGATCGCCGTATTATATTCTCTTATCACTTCCAATTTGTTAGATAAACAGTAACCCAAAAAACGCAAACGATCTTCGCTTGCATTATCATACACGGCTTGATGAATTTTCCAATGCTCTGCCCCAAGATCGATTAAATCTGCAGCAATACGATAAACATTTGAAGTTGCAGATTCAAAGCGGAAAGACCCTGAATCAGTCATGATCCCGGTATATAAACAAGATGCCACCTCTTTGTTAATCCCAGCTTTATCCTCTAATTGATTCACGATAAAATCATACACCAATTGTGCAGCAGCGCAGGCATTGATATCCCAGTGGCGGTAGTCATCAAAATCTTCTGGCTCCAAATGATGGTCAATCATCACTTTTTTTGCGCCTGAAGCCCTTACTAATTCGCCAAGTTCATTGATTCGACTTAGCGTATTAAAGTCTAAACAAAAAATGATAGAGGCTTCGTCTACCAGTTTTGCAGCTTTTTCCTGCTCTTCAGTAAAGATAATTACATCGCCATTATTAGGCATCCAGTGCAAAAAATTAGGATAATCAGTTGGTGTAACCACTTTAACATGATGACCTTTTTGAATCAGATATCCATACAAACCTAATGATGAACCCATTGCATCGCCATCGGGTTTATGATGCGTAGTGATCACAATTCGTTGTGGCGTAGCCAATAGGGATTTTAATTCTGTTAATGTCAACATATATTTTTTGCGTTGCAAAGCTAAGTAAAAATTAATATTAATGTCAGCTTATTTAATGTTATCCTTTTAATATTCATCAATTAAAACGTATTTTTGCAGAAAATTTCATAACAATACAATGAGCACTAACAGAACTTTTACAATGATCAAGCCAGATGCAGTTGCAAATGGCCATATCGGATCGATCATAAACGACATTACCAATGCAGGTTTTAAAATCGTTGCATTAAAATATACTAAGCTAACTGATGAAACTGCTGGTCAGTTTTACGCGGTTCACGCTGAACGTCCTTTCTACAAAGATTTAGTAAGCTTTATGTCTTCAGGACCTATCGTTGCTGCTATTTTAGAAAAAGATAACGCAATCGAAGATTTCAGAAAACTAATTGGAGCAACTAATCCAGCTGAAGCTGCTGAAGGTACTATCCGTCAGAAATATGCTAAATCAATTGATGCAAATGCAGTTCACGGATCAGATTCTGATGAGAATGCAGAAATTGAAGGTAACTTCTTCTTCAAAGCAGACGAACGTTTCTAGTCTTTAGAACAGAAAAAATTACAATAAAACCTCGATCATTCGGGGTTTTATTGTTTTATGATTTTTGTATCTTTCCGCCATAAAATAAACCATCCAATTCAACATTGGAAATAATCACAACATCATAAACAATGAAGAAATTTTTATTAGCGGTATGTATTTCAGGGACAAGATTTCTTAGAAGAAAACAAAAAACGTGCTGGCGTTCAAACAACTGCCAGTGGTTTACAATATGAGGTTTTAACTGCTGGAACTGGCGTAAAACCAACAGCTACCGATTCAGTTTTAGTTCACTACAAAGGAACTTTATTAAATGGTAAACAATTCGACAGCTCTTATGACAGAGGCGAACCAATCAGTTTCCCTTTAAACAGGGTTATCCCTGGATGGACAGAAGGTGTACAATTGATGCCTGCTGGTTCAAAATATAAGTTCTTCATTCCGTACAATTTAGCTTATGGCGAACGCGGTGCTGGTGCTGATATCCCACCATATAGTGCTTTAATTTTTGAGGTTGAACTGTTAAAAGTTAACGGCAAATAGCCTAAATTAAAACTTTCTTTACGCTTTGATGTTAGCATATACATAATTTAACATCATATGAAAAAGATACTACCTATAGCACTAATCGCATTTTTATGCACTACCTTAAGCAGTTGTGAACTTGTTGGAGGTATATTTAAAGCCGGCATTTGGTCGGGTATCATTATAGTTGTAGTGGTGGTTGCACTACTCATCTGGATTCTCGCCAAGATATTTGGCGGCGGAAGAAGTTAGTATGGAGTTAGGAATTTTCAGTCGTGAGTCTGTAATCCTAAGTTCTAAAAACAAGAAAGGCTGGTAAATAATTTTGCCAGCCTTTCTTGTTAAAAAGCGCTTTTATAAAAACACCATTTCGGTAATCACTTCGCTTCCTGCATGCTGATTTAGTTTTTGAATAATCCCCTGGCGAACCATTACCAACTCATTTTTAATTACCGATGATTCAATTCTGATAAATAATTTTTTATCATGAATGTAAATTTGGGTTGTCCTATTGGCAATAGCGGTACCCATAATTTCTGGCCAAATGGCTAAAATAGACGTTTCATCAAACTTACGGCGTAAGCGATACACGTCGAGCATTTTGCTAACGGCGTCTTTCATGGTTATATCATTCGGTTTACGCATTTTTTATTTGTCCCTCTTCTACTTCAAACGTTGTAGTACGTTCTAACACCCGGTCTTTTTCAACTGATTTTTTCAGAAGTTCTTCAAAAGCGGTATCGTTTAATTGAGATTGATAATTCAGCTCAACGGTTTCTTTGTTTTCGGTAAGGTAGGTATAATATTGATTAAACAGCGGAATAAACTCATCCATAAAAGCCTTACGCGTAGCAAAAATTTTATTACCTGCGAAAACCAGTTGTTCATCGAGAATTTCCAATAAAGTTGGATCATATTTTCTGGTAATGGCAATCTGTTTTAGAAGCGCATTTCTGTTCAGCAGAATTCTGTTGTAAGAGATCAGTTGGTCAAGGTAATGTGAATCGGTTTGAGAAATAACGTTATCAACAAACTTTCTCCGTTCCTCGCTGCCTTCCATAATCAAATTAACATCGTATGGCGAAACCATTACTACTGGAAACAGTCCGATGTGATCTGCTAGTTTATCGTATTCTTTTTTATTGCGTTTAAACTGCTTTTTCTGATTACGTTTTACACCACATGAAATTTTTTCGTTTTTTTGACTCCGATCAAAATCCCCCTGAATCATAAAAATCTCCTGCCCGGTTTTAATCTGTAATGTTTAATTAAATACTTCAAAATAAAGATTGATTCTTTGATTGAAAAATGTATTTTTGCAATCTTAAATTTTTTAAACAAACATGTCTACAACAGATAACCAGACAATTCAACCTATTAAAAAAGGTTCATTTTTACAGGAAAATACAAAGAGCTTACTATTCATAGCAGCTGCTGTCGTTCTACTAATTGGTGTATATTTTTGGTATCAATATGTGTACTTAAACGGTCGTGCTGAAGAAGCTGCAAGTAAAATGTTTAGAGCTGAGCAATCCATCGGTGTAGATTCTTTATCTAACAAAGCCATTAAAGGCGAAGCTGGCAAAAACGGTTTTGCAGGATATCCTGGTTTAGAGGAAATTGCTAAAGAATATGATAATACAAAATCAGCAAACTTAGCTAACCTGTACTTAGGTGGGATTTATCTTCGTAAAGGCGATTACAAACAGGCTGTTGAGTCATTAAGCAAATATAGTGCTACTGGTAGCCCAGTTGCGGATCCATTAGCTTTAGGTTTGTTAGGAGATGCTTATAGCGAATTGAAAGATTTCAAACAAGCTTCTACTTATTACAAAAAAGCGTCAGACAAAGCGAGCAAATTCACTTCTCCAATGTTTCTTAAGAAATTAGGATTAGTTGCTGAAAATCAAAAAGATTTTAAAGGTGCGGTTGAGGCTTATACTAAAATCAAAACACAATATCCTGAAAGTGCAGAAGCGCAAATGATTGATGCTTACATAGCAAGAGCTGAGGAACAAGTTAAGTAATCATTAACTTATACAAGATATTAAAGAGATCATCGAAAGATGGTCTCTTTTTTTTTGCTTCGGATATAATTGTGAATGGTTTTAAATAAGCGCAAATAAACAGAGCTGTGCTATCGGATTTTTATTTATAGAAATCTCATCACAAGCATCTCCCATTCTTCTTCCAGCGAGATATCGGGACGAATATCTTTCGCTTTTGCATACCAATAATCTGCATTCCAGATATCGCCTTCTTTACGATGTAAATAAGCGTGAATACGGGAAGAGGTTAAATCATTTAGATGATCAACTTCATGATGAGCTTGATCCCAATCTCCTTTTCCATCATACCAAAGTGCCCTTAAGGATATAGGCAGGTCTTGATTTGGTTCATCCAATTTTAAGGAATCTATAAATTCGGCAAAAGTCATAAGATATCTTATATTGATGATGGCTATTATTTATTAAAAGCTGTCATGGTATGTGCCGGCCCGATCGTAACAAAGCTTTTGATCAAGTCTACACTTTTATCTATTAATGCCGGGAGTTCCAGCTGTTCATTCTTGTCAAACAAGCCTAAAACGAAATCTACCTGGCGGCCTTTCGGATAATCGCTACCGATACCAAAACGAAGACGAGCATAATTTTGTCCACCACAGACCTCTTCAATGCTTTTTAAGCCGTTGTGGCCAGCGCTGGAACCTTGAAGTTTTAAACGTAGCTTACCAAGAGGCAGTGCAAGATCATCAACTACTACCAAAACATTTTCTGGAGCAATTTTTAATTCTTTCATCCAATAGTTTACCGCCTTACCACTCAAATTCATAAAAGTAGTTGGCTTGATGACATGAAGTTTCTTGCCTTTAAAACTCACTTCAGAATAATAGGCCAAACGGATGTTATCAAAGCTTCCGTTCAAATCTTTAACGAGTTGATCGGCAATATCAAAGCCGATGTTATGACGGGTATGAGCATAATCTGGTCCAATATTCCCCAAGCCAACGATAAGATATTTCATGTGGGCAAAGGTAAAAGCTTAAAGCGGAAAGACCAAAGATAAATACAAGATGTACGATATTTAGCGGAAGATGGAAATGGATAATGGGAAATGGGTAATAGGAAATAGGGGATCTAAGCTTACTTCAACGTTTTGTGGCATGTTAGCTGGTAAAGCTTTAACGCGAAGTTTACGTAATTTCTGAATTAATTTACCCCCCATTTTAACACCTGGAGAAGTTCCTGTTAATTTAACTGGAATTTCCATTACGATTTCTTTCTCGTCGAATAACTGAAGAAAATCGATGTGCATTAACACGTCAGTAAGTGGGTGGAATTGAGTATCCTTAACGATAGCTTTAGTTTTAGCACCGTTAACTTCAATTTCCACAAAATTTACTTCCGGGGTATAAATAACATCTCTTAAATCAGCAATAACTACAGCTAAGTGTTGTTGCTCTTTTCCACCATACAATACCGCCGGAACCTTACCTTCGTAACGAAGTTCCTTGGCATCGCGTTTCCCTACGTTCTCTCTTGGAGAACCGCTAATTGCGATTGTTTTCATTTTATTTATATTTATTTATTAGTAGTAAGTATCGAGTATCAAGCCTGAAGCCTTTTACCTTTTACCTAAATTTTATACTCTAAACAAGTCACTAATCGAACCATGCTCATTTACATTGGCAATTGCCCTTGCAAATAAACTCGCTGTACTTAGCACTCTAATTTTGTCACTCTCTACTCTCAATGGAATAGTATCAGTGACGATCAGCTCAGTTAATACCGAGTTTTCTACCGTTTCTACTGCTTTACCAGAAAGCACAGCATGCGTACAAACTGCTCTTACACTTGCAGCGCCGTTTTCCATAATCAAGGCCGCAGCTTTTGATAAGGTTCCAGCAGTATCGCAGATATCATCAATCAACACTACATCCTGTCCGGTTACATCTCCAATAATGGACATTGATTCGATTTCATTGGCACGCTTACGGCGTTTATCGCAAATAATAACCTCTGCATTGAAAAACTTTGCAAAAGTTCGGGCCCTGTATGAACCACCCATATCTGGCGATGCAATGGTTAAATTCGGCAGATTTAAACTTTTGATATAAGGGACAAAGATTACCGATCCATCTAAGTGATCTACCGGAATATCAAAAAATCCTTGTATTTGAGCCGCATGCAAATCCATTGTCATAATGCGGTGGATACCTGCAGATTTCAACAAATTGGCTACCAATTTAGCTCCGATTGCTACCCGAGGTTTATCTTTTCTATCCTGACGGGCCAAACCATAATAAGGAACAACTGCCGTAATATAATGTGCTGATGCCCTTTTAGCAGCATCAACCATTAGCAAAAGCTCCATTAAATTATCGCTGGGCTGATAAGTAGATTGAATTAAAAAAACATCACAGCCGCGTATCGATTCATCAAAAGAAGGTTGGAATTCTCCATCACTGAATTTGTGAATGGTTACATCACCAAGTGGTTTGCCGTAACTTTCAGCAATTTTTAGTGATAGTCCTCTAGAACCTGTTCCGGAAAAAAGTTTTACCGGGTTAAACTGCAATGGCATGATCCGTGTAGTTTACGGTTAAAAAAAATCGGATCATGTCATTTTACAAACACGATCCGACATTAAATTTTCGTTGTCCGACCTGGATTCGAA
>SEDB01000631.1 GCA_004210715.1 Pedobacter sp. | reverse complement strand
AATGCAGTGAACGATGCTTGCAGTAAAATCACAGACGAGCTGCTGGCAAAATCCGGAAAACAATTTTTTGTCCGCCCCAGCGCATCGGAACTGATGGTCTCTGAAAATATCGCAGCTTTTCAGACCCGATCTGATTCCAAGGCGCCTGCGGAAGCAGAAAAATATTCTGCACATAGCTTTAATGCGAATTTTGCAGAAGTAAGAATCAATAGCGTAACTGGAATGATCAAGGTCACGCGCTTTTTGGCAGTCACCGGAGCAGGAAAGATTTTGAATCCAAAAACTGCCCGTTCGCAGATCATTGGCGGAAATATATGGGGAATTGGGATGGCCTTGAGTGAAGAATCAGTGATTGATCCCAGATATGGGAATTTCGCCACCAGATCTTTCGCGGACTATCACGTACCGGCTAACCTGGACATTGGGGAAATGGAGGCGATTTTCATTAATGAAAAAGATTTCATTCCAAACAGAATGGGCGTTAAGGGCATCGGGGAAGTGGGCATTGTTGGAGTTGCTGCAGCGGTGGCGAATGCAGTTTTTAACGCCACAGGCAAAAGAATCAGGACCCTCCCGATCACGCCTGATAAATTGCTTAAATTGCACTGACTAAAATACCAAGGATGGAAAAGAAACTACTGGCGGAACTTAGCCCTGAAGTGATCAGAGAGGCCGCTGAGATGCTGGATACAGGGATGCTTTGCTTCATTGATAAGTATACAGGGGAACTGGATTATTATCCCGATGAATCCAAAAATTATATATCTGATCTGGATTCCTGGGAAGAAACCATGAATAAAATTGAAAGCAATCCCGGAATGTACTACCAGCTTGAAGGCATGAGCAGCCACGAGAGTTTTAATCTTATGGAGGATTTCATCGAAAGCCTTTCTGATCAGAAAATTGCCAGTAATCTATATCGCGCAATATCAAAAAAGAGGCCTTTCAGAAATTTTTCTGATGCGATCTTCGAATATCCCAAAGTGAGAGAAGATTGGTTCGCATTCAAACTGGCCCGGTATATCGACTTGGTAAATGTACAGATCGATCTGGAACGAAGGTAATCATAAACCTGCCTGTTATTATTGATATCAGAAAATATTTTTGGCCCTTTAAAGCTTTAACAAAGTACCTTAAGATTTGATTGAAGACAATTGCACGCAGGGATTTCTATGAACCAATCCCGATTAACAAGGATTGAGATGGGTTCATCCTTAACCCGCTAGGAAAAGATACTGCTTGAAAATCCGTTTTCTCAAATAAAAAAAAGATGCGGTTATTTCATGTTCTTAATTTATTCGGGGCCGTTAACTACCGTTTATGTTTGGGGATATTTTGCTGATCAAGACTTCCGGAATCAATATCCATTCTCTGGGGGGATTGCGCTTCTGACGAAAGCAGATCAATACTTTTCTGGGCTGAATCTGGGAAGAGCTGTTGTTTGGTCAGGGCAATCATTTCCGAGCTGAACACGTCCAGACGTTTGAGCTCCGGGTTCGCTGAAACATATACCGGAATTTTCTTTCCCTCAAGCTCCAGAGATAGAGAGATTAAGTTGCCGTAACTGAGGGCTTTGATGCCCGCCATTTTTTTCTCCTCATCCTGAAAATCCAGAAAAGGGTATTTTTCAACTGTTTTTTCCAGATCGAACCCATATTCTGGGAAGAACCACTTTAATGGATGTTCACCATCTTTATTTGTGACGCCAAGATCGAGCTTAAACCAAACCGTAACTCTTTTTCGACTTTCGTTTTGCAGATCATCGAGATCCTTAATGAAAATATCCTTTTGTAAAGAAAGTCCGCACATGAGTTTGTAGCATTGCAGGGAAGTCATCCT
>SEDB01000630.1 GCA_004210715.1 Pedobacter sp. | reverse complement strand
TATGTAAGCCTCTGACATAATTAAATCAATGAATTTTTTGGAAAGTGGATGGTTTGCCTTGCAAAAGCTGATAAATGGTGTGACCATGTGAAGTGAATTAAATAAGCGCAAGGATACCGCTTTTGTTAGAAATTTCAAAAGAGCGAATCATTAAACGCTGGTAGTGGCTGTTTAATGCCAGCGTGATATTGCAAGTTGTGACTTTGCTTACCAGAATAAACTGTTATTACATTTTAACGTCTTGTTAATTCAGTAATAAAGGTCTTCTAGACAAAGTTTGTTGATCCTCAATTAAAAGATAGACAGTATTTGCTTATGAAGTTTCTCCATCCAATTCTGTCACAAATTTGGGTTTCAGTTGCGGCACGCAAAGGAATTTTCGGCATAAACCCGCCTGTGGCCTTTTCAGCCGGCATCCATTTATTCCGCTCCACTTTTGCTTTGGCGCAAAGGCTGAACCTTTTACTGTACCACAATTAAATCTTAAATATTATGGAAAAGCAAGTTTTTAAAGTTTCAGAAAGCGAAATCAGTTATCGTCCGGCCTTTAAGTGTCGGAAAAACCTAAGGATACTTCCTCTCATAGGGCTAATAGGATACTGAACCAAAGTTGGAATCATCACAAATTGAAGTTGTTAGAGGAGTATCCGCTTACGGTTATTATAGTTTTACGGATGAAAGGATGTTGTAAATGTTGAGGTGAATACAGTAGATGATCTTTGGATTTATTTAGACGTTAGCCGCTCATCAAGTAAAAGAGCCTGTATCATTTTATCAGCAGATAAACGATACACGCTCTTCTTGTAATGCTAATCCTGAAATTAATTTTTTTCTCTTGTATCAGTAAAAACAGCAGCCTTTTCTTTTGATTTTTTGACTAGCTTGAAACTATCGAAAACTTCTCCTGATGCATTGTAAGCAGTATATTGAAGATTATCTCCATTCACTGAAATGATCTGGAATAACTGTGTGTCTTCTGCAAAAACATCCATCCATTTTGGATCAACATCAACCTTGTACATTTTAGGTCCGGCGACTGAAACCACGTACATTGGACCTCCCACTTTGCCAGATGTTCCCGTAGGTAAATTTTGTCCACGGCTGTACGTGTGGTCATGTCCCTGAATCAGTAAATCGACATGGTATTTATCAAAAAGTGGTTTAAAAACTTCCCTAAAATCCTTATTGTCACGTCCTTTTGCAGTCGAATAGATAGGGTGGTGGTAAGTAATCATGGTCCATTT
>SEDB01000143.1 GCA_004210715.1 Pedobacter sp. | reverse complement strand
TTATCCTGATTATTCAGCAATATGGTGGTTTGGGAAATACTATTGGCAACTGATAGTTTTTTCTCATTTGTTGCATGGTCTTGTGCACAAGCCATTAAACATAAAACATTAAAGAAACTAGCCGTTGCCAGAATGAATAATCTATTTCGCATCATATACTTTTTCTCCGTTCAAATAGGTTTTTAAAACTTTTGTTTTTAAGATGTTCTGAGGTGTTGATTTCAAAATATCATGATCAAGGATCACAAAATCGGCAAATTTTCCTATTTCCAAACTACCTTTTTCTTTTTCTTCAAAATTAGCTTTTGCAGCCCAAATAGTCATTCCACGTAACGCTTCTTGTGGTGTTAAGGCATTTTCCATTTGAAAACCTCCTTTGGGAAAACCCTTTGCATCTTCTCTTACTGTTGCAGCATAAAACGTTAATAATGGATTAATGTTTTCTACAGGAAAATCTGTTCCCAAAGGAATCCAGCCGTTTTGTTTTAACAATTGTTTGTAGGCATGGAATCACATTTGCTTTCCCGAACAGATTAAAATCATTTGGATTCACTACCTGTGCATGCTCAATTCTCCAGCGTTTATCATTTTTACCTTTAAGCACTTTGTTATAAATATTGAGCATAACCCGATTAGCTGAATCGCCGATGGCATGGGTACACATCTGGAAATTATGCGCAGCAATTTTTTCTGCCACTTCTTCAAAATGCTTTTGGGCACTTAATAAAAATCCGCTTTTATTCGGCATATCACTGTAAGGATGCAGCAATGGAATTTTACTGTCGACCAAACCCACGGCATTATCAATTAAAACACCTGTTAGTTTCCCGTTTTGGGTAAGCATATCGCCACCGATCAGTTTTTGCTCGCCTTTTATTCCAGCGGCATCAAAGGCTTTTTGGTTAACCACCGCAGCATGGCCATCAATTCTGTTCAATAGCACTGGCCGGTTCGGGAACAATGCTGTCAACTTTTCATTGGTTGGAAAAGCTTTATCCTCCCAATCATTTTGATCCCAGCCATTACCGATTAGCCAACCATCAGGATGCGTTTTGGCAAATGCTATTAGTCTTTCTAAAATCTCCATCCAGGATTTGGTATCTCGTAAATCTGCGGTTTGCAAACTTTGTCCGTAACCAAAAAAGTGCGCATGTGCATCAATAAATCCAGGATAAATTGATTTGCCTTCCGCATTAATTTCTTCTTTGCCTTCATATTTTGCCTGAATATCTTTTGATGAACCAAGGGCTAAAATTTTTCCGTTTTTTACGGCGAAAGCCTCAACGGTATCAAACTGATTATTAACCGTGTAAATATTTGCATTGTAAACAATCAGATCGGCTTGTTCTTTATTAGCACAAGAAGAAAATAAAGAAGCAAAAAAGAGGATGTATAGGAATGGTTTCATATCGTTAAAGATAGAAAATTGAAATCATTGGTGTTGTAATATCAGTTTTACAATGATGAAATAGCTCCTAAGTGTTCACCAATTATAAAAAAAATAGCAACACATTATCAAAACACTTCTGGAAACAGTATTTGCACCGCCGGAGAAGTTGTTCAACGACCAGCTTCTGCAGTTAAAGAATTACTTGAAAATTCAATAGATGCTGGTGCAGATAAAATACAATTGGTAATAAAAGATGCTGGCAAAGCATTGATTCAGATTATTGATAATGGCTGTGGAATGAGCGTAACCGATGCCAGAATGTGCTTTGAACGGCATGCTACATCGAAAGTAAAAAAAGCTGAAGATTTATTTGCCATTCGCACAATGGGCTTTCGTGGAGAGGCGATGGCTTCCATTGCTGCCATTTCGCAAGTGGAAATGAAAACCCGCAGGCATGAAGATGAAATTGGCAATTGCATTTCTATTGAAGGCGCTGTGGTAACTGCTCAAGAACCAGTTGCTACACCTGCAGGAACACAAATTGCCATTAAAAATTTATTTTTCAATACGCCAGCACGTCGGAACTTTTTGAAAAGTAATCCGGTAGAAATGCGTCATATTATTGATGAATTTCAGCGTGTGGTATTAGCGCATCCGGGTGTGTTTTTTAGTTTGCACCACGATGGAACGGAGATTTTCAATCTCCCAAAAGGAAACTTAAAACAACGTATTGTTCATCTTTTTGGCAACAATTACAACGAACGTTTGGTTCCTGTTGAAGAAGAAACTACGATCATCAATTTAAAAGGATATATCGGAAAACCGGCTTTTGCCAAGAAAACCCGAGGAGAACAGTTCTTTTTTGTGAACAACCGTTTCATTAAAGATCCTTATTTAAACCACGCGGTTAGCTCTGCTTTTGAAGACCTTTTGCCAGATGACAGCTATCCACTTTACGTGCTTTTCATTGAAATTGATCCATCAAAAATTGATGTTAATGTTCATCCTACCAAAACGGAAATTAAATATTTGGATGAAAAATCTATTTATGCGATTTTGAAATCGGCAGTGAAACGTTCCATTGGCCGCTACAATATTGCGCCGACTTTAGATTTTGATCAGGAAACCGGCTTCAGCAACATGATTACGCAAAAAGCAGTAGAAGACATCGTACCTCCGAGCATTAATTTTAATCCTGATTTTAATCCATTTGCGGTTGATAGTAGTTCAACCTCGGGATACGCATCATCGCCAAGAAACTACGAAGCAAAACCTAGTGCAAAAAATTGGGGTTCGCTTTACGAAATTGTAGATCAGCCTGTGGTAGAGCAAACTACTTTTTATGCTGATGAAACCATTCTAGAAACGAAACAAAAGCAATACATGCAATTGCACAATCGTTATATTGTTTCACAAATCAAGTCGGGTTTAATGGTTATTGATCAACAAATGGCGCATGAACGTATTCTTTATGAGCGATTTCTCGTACATTTAGATGATCGCAAAGGTGCATCGCAACAAAGCTTATTTCCGCAAACCATTACCCTAAATGCCAATGACTTTGAATTAGCAAAAAGTTTATTGGACGATATAAAAAGTTTAGGTTTCGATGTACGTGAATTTGGAAAAAACACGTTGGTTGTAGAAGGTGTTCCGGTAGATTTGGGTAGTAGTAATATAAATGAAACACAGTTATTCGAGCAATTAATTGAAGGTTTTAAAAACTCTCAGCAAGAATTAAAGTTAACTAAGCGTGATAGTTTAGCCAGAACACTTGCTAAGAATAGTGCAATTAAAGCGGGCACAGCCTTAGCACAAGAAGAAATGAATACTTTAATTGATGAACTCTTTGCTTGCAAAACACCAAATTTTAGCGTAAGCGGAAAACCAGTTATTCAAACGATTACTTTAGCAGAGCTGGATAAGAAATTTGAGAAGTAAGCAGCAAAGGCAAAGCATAAAAAGTTCAGTGCAATTAATCTGAAGGAAACAACAAAAAAATAAATGAACAATATACATATCCCACCAATAGTTAAAAACCTACTGATAATTAATATTTTATTCTTTGTAGCAACGTTGGTATTTAATGCAAATAACTCCTACCCTTTTGTAGAGTGGTTTGCTGTCTATTTTTATGCTTCTCCGGATTTTAAAATATGGCAAGTGTTTAGTTACATGTTTATGCACAGTCCGGTAAATTACTTTCACATCATTTTCAACATGTTTGCACTGTATAGTTTTGGCAGTATTTTGGAGAATAAATGGGGAGGCAAAAAATTTCTATTTTTTTATTTTATTACCGGATTAGGTGCTTTGGCCTTACAATGGGCAGTCCAATCATTCGAAGTATATCAAAGCGTTGGGCACATTATTACAGACATTACCAATTACATACCTAAAAGCAGAGAGCAGGCCGAGCTACTGTCTAGCATATATTACGGACCAATGTTAGGGGCTTCCGGAGCCGTATTTGGCTTATTGGTGGCCTTTGGAATGCTCTATCCAAATGCTGAACTTTATATCATGTTTATCCCTGTTCCTGTAAAAGCAAAATACATTATGCCCTTTTATATTTTACTGGAATTATTTTTGGGCGTAAAACAATTTGAAGGCGATTCAGTAGCCCATTATGCTCACTTGGGTGGTGCATTAATTGGCTTTATTTTAGTTAAAATTTGGAAGGATAAAAACACAAACTTTTATACTTACTATGAATAATACGGTTAGAGATTTAAAATTTAAAATTTTTCAATCAGGTAATCCGTTGTTCTTATACATCGGTTTAAATGTGATTATTTTCTTGATAACCTCCATCATTGCTGTATTTCTTTTCCTAGGAAAAACAGACTTTATGATGAGCGAATGGGTAAGAGCATATTTTGGTGTTCCAGCCCGCATGGAGGCCTTGCCGACACGTTTTTACACCATTCTTACTTACATGTTTTTTCATGACGGTTTTTTACACCTGCTATTTAATATGTTAGGGTTATTTTGGTTTGGCAATATTTTCATGAATTTTTTAAAAAGCCGACAATTCCATTTCGTATATATTGCCGGAGGTTTGCTTGGTGCCTTAATTTATATCGCAGGGCTAAACCTTATACCCGTGTTTAATGGTGGTTTAATAGGTCAAACCGTTATAGGCTCTTCGGCAGCAGTGATGGCAATAATTGTTGCCACCGCTACATTAGTTCCCAATTATAGCATTGTTTTGATGTTGTTTGGCGAAGTAAAAATTAAATGGGTTGCCATAGTATACTTCCTGATTTCGTTTTTAGGTTTATCATCAGTAAATGCCGGGGGAAATTTAGCACACATTGGCGGTTCATTGTTGGGATTCATTTTTATTCGAAGCTTACAAAAAGGAAATGACTGGAGCAAAATCTTCGAGCGCAAATCCAAATTAAAAGTTGTAAGAAACGAGAAACCGACGCCCAAAAAGCCTGTTTTCAATGATGTTTCGCAGCAAGAGATTGATGATATTTTAGATAAAATATCTTCCTCAGGTTACGATAAACTAACGGCGACAGAAAAAGAGAAACTCTTTAAAGCGAGTAAAGATTAATGGCTAAAAAGAAATACAATTTCTTGGATAAGCTTTTATTGCCAGTGGCCGTGCTGTTGGCAATAGGCTTAATACTTGGCACTGTTGCGGGTACTATGGATCCACGAAAACATGCCATTATCGCTTTTTTTGGTTTAGCTTATCCATACATATTATTTTTCCATGTTATTTTTTTGGTTTGGTGGTGTATCAGCAGAAAATGGGTTTTTGCTATTGTGAGTGTAATCATCATAGCCTTTGGATTTAAAACCCTGAAAGCTACATTAGCTTTTGGTGGCGATAAAGGCGGACCAGAAAAAGTTGAGAACAGCATCAGAATGATGACTTACAATGTGCATACGTTTAGACTTTACGGCGGTGAGAGTGATGAATCGGTAAAGGAGAAGATGTTAAAAGTGATTAAAAATGAAAATCCTGACATTATCTGTTTTCAAGAATTTTACACCAGATATAAAGGCAATTTCGACATCATTGATAGCTTAAAAACGGCATTAAAACTGAAGCATTTTTATTTTGTTCCAACAAACAAAAACGACTACGAAGCTTATGGTTTAGCGATATTTACAAAATACCCAATTATAAATAGCGGTAAAATTCCTTTTGTTGATGGCTATAATGGCAACATGAGCATTTATGCCGACTTAAATATCAAGGGTAAAACTTTGAGGGTTTACAATGTACACTTCCAATCCATTTCCTTTGAAAAACAGGATTATGAATATCTGGATAAGGTGAAAGAGATGAATACCCAGCTTCAACCTTCTAAACGGATCTTAAGGATGCTGAAAAGTGCTTTCTTAAAGCGCAGTGGCCAGGTAGATCTGATGAAAAAAGAAATGGCTTTGTGTAAAACACCATATTTAATTGCAGGCGATTTTAATGATACGCCAGCTTCTTACGTGGTTACTCAAATTAGCGACAACTTAAACAACGCCTTTATTAAAAAGGGAACTGGCATGGGCAAAACATATAATGGTAAATTCCCCAATTTTCAAATTGACTATATTCTAACATCAAAAGAACTAGAAATATTAAATTATAACATTACCGAAGCGAAATTATCAGATCATTTCCCTGTTAGAAGTGACTTAAAATTTACGCCATAAATCCAAAGGTTTTCTACTATCCTTTTTGATAGCATAATGCTTTCTTACCATACATCAACAATACAAAAATTAGTTATGTTGATATTTGACTCATAAAATTGAAATACACATGAGTTTAATAGATGCATTAAATTGGCGTTATGTTATCAAGATCTGCAGAAGAGAATTTTAACCATGCAGCAAAACAAGCATATATTGCTTTCGGAATTGCAATTGCAGAAGCAGCTTTATTAAAGGTTGATGCTACTCCAATGGAAGGCTTCAATGGACCGCAATTAGATGAATTATTAGGTTTAGGAGAAAAGCAATTAAAAAGTGTAACTTTATTACCACTAGGCAATAGAGATGAAGCTGGAGATTGGTTGGTTAACATGAAAAAAGTACGTACGCCATTAGATGAATTCGTTATCGAATACAAATAAGAAATTCACATCCTAAAGTATTACACAAGCTACCCAAAAAGTAGCTTGTTTTTTTTTGGATTTTCGCTGAAATAAATCTTTATGTAAAAAAATGTTAAAGATGCGTACAATTTAGGCGCTCTATTTTTAATTGGATATATTTACCATTTAGTATTTAATTTCCAATTCATGAAGATTTTTAGATTATCGTTTTTAATACTCTTTCTCTTATCATTACTAAATTTATCTTCCTCGGCACAAACCGATACTGTTAGTATAAATACATTAATTGCCAAAACCAACAAAGTTTTAAATGACTATCCAGCAGAAAAGATTTACCTGCATTTCGATAAACCTTATTATGCTATTGCCGATACCGTTTGGTTTAAAGCTTATATTACAGAGAATCAAAATTTCCTTTCCACTTTAAGTAAAATCGTATATGTTGATGTGATCAACCAAAAAGATTCGCTTATACAAACCCTAAAACTTCCGATTACGGGAGGGGTTGCCAATGGGAGTTTCCCGTTAGACCAAGTCAACTATAAACAAGGAAATTATCACATCCGTGCTTATACCATGTGGATGATGAATTTTGAGGATCCAAGTTTCTTCAATAAAACCTTTTTTGTTGGCGAAGCAATTGATAAAGAAGTTAAAACTCATATCAGTTATAAAAACACCTCAACCGATAAATTAGAGAAAATTGATGCTCGAGTACAATTTAAAGATGCCAACAATAAACCTTATGCCAATAGAAATGTGAGTTGGCAAGTAGTTACCAGTTTCACGGTAATTGCGAAAGGCCGGGGCACAACTGATGTTAACGGTTACTTAACCATTGCAATGTCTGCTAATCAAAAAGCCGAGTATCAGTTAAAAAAGGGCGAATTGATTACCTCATTAAATACTACGGAGAAAGACATAGTTTACAATACTTTTCAATTGAACAATGCGATTCTTAGCAAAGATTTTCAACTTTTTCCTGAAGGTGGAACTTTAGTTGCCGGCCTAACAAATAAAATAGCTTTTAAAGCCATTAAAAGTGATGGATTAGGAATTAATAGTAAAGGCACAATAACCGACAATGATGGGAAACAAGTAGCTGCTTTTGCTGCACAACATTTAGGAATGGGCAGTTTTAATTTAATTGCTGAAAGCGGAAAAACCTATAAAGCAAATGTTACTTATGCTGACGGCACTGTAGAGAGCTACAATCTTCCAGCTGTTAAAGAATCAGGAATTATTATTACCGCTGATAACAGCAATGCGGAAAATGTGATTGTAAAAATTCTTTCAAACGATAAATTTTTTGAGCAAAATCAAGGCAAAAAACTGTATTTAATTGCACAAAGTAAGGGGGTTATTTGTTATGGTGCGCAAACTGCTTTATCAACTAAGGAATATAGCACCAGTATTTTAAAATCAAAATTCCCAATGGGTATTGCCCAGTTTACTCTATTTACCGATGCTGGTAAACCCTTGAGTGAGCGTTTAGTTTTTGTACAAAATAAGAATACCTTAAATCTTGCATTAACAACGCCTACTCCTACATCAGGCATTAAGAAAAAAGTAAAGGTAAACGTTGCAGCAAAAAAAGACGGAGCACCAATTGAAGGAAATTTCTCTGTTTCAGTAATCGATGAAAGTAAGGTTCCATCAAGTGAAGATGGGGCAACAACCATTTTAACAGGTTTATTATTGAGCAGTGATGTGAAAGGCTACATAGAAAAACCCAATTATTATTTCAATGCTCCAGATGCTAAGAAAAACACTGATTTAGATGTACTGCTGCTAACCCAAGGATATCGTACATTTAAATACACTGACATTTTAGGATCAAATCCACCAAAAATTAACTTTTTACCAGAGCAAGGAATTGACTTATCAGGTGTTTTAAGAATGAGCAACGGTATTCCCGTTAGGAAAGGTACAATTTTAGTAACCATCCCTGATAAACGTTTTAACTCACAAGTGACCACAGATCCGGTTGGAAATTTTAAAATCCAAAACCTGGTACTGAATGACTCATCAAAAGTTACCATTTCAGCCAAATACAATGTAAACTATAAGGCCATGGCCATTAGCTTAAACGGATCTGCAATGCCAGCGTTAACCAGAAATTTTAGTGCTGCAGAAGAAGTTTTGAATATAGATAGTGCTCTAACTACTTATTTAGATAACAGCAAACGCCAATATGCCTACCTACATACTTTGAAAGATGTAACCATTAAAGCGGCAACAATTCCAAAGGTTAGTCATAAGGATTACCCTGCATTAAGTGGCCTGAGCCAAATAGCTGATCACGAGATAACAGGCGATCGTTTACAAGGTTGTAATTTGCTTATTAATTGTTTACAAACCTTAATGCCTGGTGTAACCTTTATGGATAATAATTTTTATGTAAGCAGAGATTACAATCAAGGTAACAGGGTGCCTATGGGTGTTTTTATAAATGGAATGAATGTGGATGTGAACCAGATTAACACATTAAGCGCTAACGACATCGAATCGATTGAAATCTTTTTAAGAGACCAGTTGGGATTAGTGAATAGAGCCAACAACGTAAACGGCGTAATTGTAATTAACCAGAAAAAAGCACCAAAAGGACAAAAAATATCTAAAGCTCAACTTTTAGATATGTTACCTAAAAGTTATGAACTTACCTTTTCTCCACAAGGTTATAACAAAGAGAAACAGTTTTACTCTCCTCGTTACGATGTTCCAGCAAACATGAACAGAAATGATTTACGGACCACGATTTACTGGAACCCAAAAATTGTAACAGATGCTACAGGAAATTCATCTTTTGAATTTTATAATGCCGATGGCAAAGGGCAATACAAGGTGATTATTGAGGGTATTGATGCCAATGGAAATTTAGGCAGATCTGTACTAAGATATTTGGTAAAATAATATTAATGTGGATTCCAAATCCACAGCACTGTTGGTCGAGATTGCAAATCTCGACCAACAGTAAAACGATAATCTTGGTTAATAAATCGGATACGGAAGCTGCTCTCCTTTTAATCCGGCCAGAATATTTTCAACAATCAATTCTGCCATAGCCGCTCTGGTTTCTTCAGTTGCGGAACCAATATGAGGTAAAACAGCGACACTTTCCATAAACAATAAAGGATTGTTTTTATCCATTGGCTCAGGATTGGTGACATCCAAACCCGCTCCCCAAATAATTTTTTCTGTAATTGCCTGGGTTAAATCTGCTTCGTTGTGAATGCCTCCCCTTGCTGTGTTGATGAAAATCGAACTCGTTTTCATCTTCTTGAAAACTTCCAACGAAAATTTCTCTTTTGTTTCTGAAGTTAATGCCGTGTGAACCGTTAATACATCGCTTTGTGCCAAAAGCTCATCAAAAGAAACATATTGCGCATCAACCTCTTTCTCGGCCTCTTCGTTTTTTGATCGATTGTGGTAAATCACATTCATCCCATACGCAGCTTTACATTTCTTTGCCATTTCCAGCCCGATTTTACCTAAACCAAAAACACCAAGTGTTTTACCGTTCAGTTCAATTCCTAACTCCTGGGCAGGCTCGTATTTAACCCAGTTACCATCTATTATTTTTTTATACCCAAAAAAGGCTTTTCGTGACACAGCCAACATAAGCAAAAATGCAGTATCTGCAGTCGCAGCACTCAAAACTCCAGGCGTATTTCCAACAGGAATATTTAATTTTTTGGCTGTTTCTACATCAACCTGATCAAAACCAACAGAATGCAATGCGATTACTTTTAAGTGACTGCAAGCATTTAAAAAATCTGCGTTGATTTTATTCGGGCCAACACTTATAAATCCATCTTGATTTTTGCAAGCCTCAATTAATTCATCGGGCGTAATCTGCCGATCCTCTTTCCATTGCGTAATAGAAATATTATTTTCTTCCAACTGCTGCAAAGCAACCGGAGCAATATTACCACTTATAAATACTTTCATCATAAATTAACAGCCATAAGTGTTGTGAGTTTTGCAAATATTATTTTACTGTAATTGATTGCTTTTGATAGGTGTGGGCACTAAAGTAGCCCAATGCCCCATTGGAAATATTTGATGGCGGATTTGCTGGTGTTGTACCCTGGTTTGGTCCACGACCAGATTGCTGGCTCAAAGCATACCAATAATCAAATATGTTTGAATCAATTCCTTCTGCCTCAACCGTTATTTTATCTCCCGATTTCAAACCTTCATCATCATCATCCTCAGATTCATAATAAAGCTGAATACGCAATTTATTCCCATTGGTTAAACGATCGTTATTTACATAAATCCGTTGAGAGAAAAGATTATTCACGTACAAATTGAAGTGATAAAAATTGGTTTCGTTTGCCGGATCGACCAAATAAGCGGCAGCGGTTTTACGCTCATTACCAAAAAAAGTATTGGTTACTACACCAACGGAGTCTAGTTTAACCAATTTGGGCATTGTTGAACTTGCGGTATAAGTTTGGCCTTCCGCCTTCACGGTAAGTTTATAAGTGCGACCAGGAATGCCACGCATCGTTTGCAAATAAATACCCGGAGAACGCTCAGTGAAAGTATATTCAGTACCAGTATTATCGGTAAGAAAAACCGTTGCCCCAGAAACTTTTGGATAAATCCCTTTCTCATCGTAACCAACACTTTTGCTTATGGTAACAGATGCACCACCTACCTGATCAGTAATCTTCCCTTCAATTACAATTTGAGCCTCGGCATTATTGGTGTCTACGTCAATAATTTTCTTACAAGAGCTCAAAGCGAAACTCAATACTGCGATATATAAAATTAGTTTCTTCATGATATTAAAATTTAAAATTCCAGGTTACCGATGGAATAATTCCAAACAGTGAGGTTTGCTCGGCAACAGTTTTGCCAGGATCATTTGGATCATTGATAAATTCTATTGAATAAGGATTTTTTCTACCCAAAGCATTGTATACTCCAAAGTTCCAGCTCGACTGGAATTTTCCTTTATTTTTCCCTTCAAGCGTAGCGCTTAAATCCAACCGCATATTATACGGCATCCTGCCTGCATTTCTTTGGGTATAATAATAAACCGTTTGCCCGCCAACAACGTATTTTCCTGCCGGATAGGTTACCGCATTTCCAGTGCTGTAAATCAAGCTCGAAGAGAAAGTCCAGCGCTTGTTCAGGTTATAAATTCCAACAAATGATACATCATGCGTTCGATCTTGCCTAGCCGGAAAATAATTTCCATTATTTAATTCTGCAAATTTTCTTTCCGTTCTGGATAAAGTATAACCAACCCAGCCGTTTAATTTTCCAAATTTCTTTTTGAAAAAAAGCTCCAGTCCGTAAGCCCTGCCTGTTCCGTATAGAAGTTCTGATTCTACGTTTGAATTGCCTAAAAGCTCCGCTGCATCCCGGTAATCAATTTGGTTTTGCATCCACTTGTAATACACTTCTCCGGAGAATTCATAATTATTATCATTGAAATTACGGAAATAACCCGCCGCCACCTGATCGGCAATTTCTGGTTTGATATTATTGCTGCTCAACACATATTGATCTGTTGGCGAACTGGATGTTGCATTGGTTAAAATGTGAATATTCTGAGTATTTCTATTATACGATGCTTTTACCGAATTTTCCTCATTGAAAAGATAACTTAATGAGAACCTTGGCTCCAGGTTTAGGTAGTTTCTGTAAAACTTGCCATCACTTACTTTCTCCGACGACAAAATATTACCAGCGGCATCATAACTTCCAAAATTCCCAGGCCCTAAAAGTGAAAATGCAGCCAACCTCGCACC
>SEDB01000629.1 GCA_004210715.1 Pedobacter sp. | reverse complement strand
AAACAAGTTGGTGCGGTTCCAAAATCAGTATTGGCTGATAAATTAAACAAGCAATTGGCTTAAAAGCATAAAAGATTAAAGCAAAAAGCTGCAAGGCTTGTAACATATTTAAAACCCGGATCTATTTATTGGATTCGGGTTTTTTTATGAGCTAATATTTTTGTTCCTTTAATATAAAATGCATTATTCCTATGAAACTCATTACTAACAAAACATTGGGTATTTTAATTGCAGGCTTTACACTAAACTGTGCAAATGTTGCATGTGTTTCCGGTCAAAATCCTGTAGAAACTGAAAAACCAACAGCGGTGGATGCAAACGGGAAACTCACTAAAAAAATTGAAGGTTTGCCAAAAGTTGATGCTTCAGGGCAGGGAGGATTATTAGATGTAACTTTAGATCCTGATTTTGCAAAAAACAGAATGGTTTATTGGGCATATGCTGAGCCACAAGCTAAAGGTGTGCTGTTAGCGATTGCAAAAGGAAAGTTATCAGCCAGTGAAACCAAGATTGAAAACCAACTTATAATTTATCGTGCTACGCCGGCGCATACTGGCAAGTTGCAATATGGATCTCGAATTGTTTTTGATAAAAATGGAAACCTGTTTGTGAGTACCGGAGAACGATCGGATAGAGAAGTTAGAATTCAGGCACAGCATTTAAATTCTTCATTGGGAAAAATTCTTCATTTAACTAAAGACGGAAAACCTGTGCCTAATGGACCTTTTGCTGGCAAGGCAGACGCTAAGCCAGAAATTTATGCTTATGGGCTTCGTAACCCTGATGGATTGGCAATTAATCCTCAAACAGGTGATTTATGGGAGGCCGAATTTGGGCCAAGAGGTGGCGATGAAGTAAATCTGATTAAACCTGGTAAAAATTACGGCTGGCCAATTATTACTTATGGTATTGAATACAGTGGCAAAGCTGTTGGCGATGGCATTCAGCAAAAAGAAGGAATGGAACAACCTGTTTATTACTGGAATCCGGTGCTTTCTCCAGGATCAATTGCTTTCTACAATAGCAGCGTTATTCCGGAGTGGAAAGGTAATTTGTTCGTGGGCGGATTGAGTGGATCTCACATTAGCCGTCTAGTTTTAAAAGACAATAAGGTGGTTGGTGAAGAAAGATTACTCGCCGGGAAAGGTGAGCGTTTCCGCGATTTAGTAGAGAAAGATGGTGCTTTTTATGCGGTTACCGATAATGGTAGTTTGTATAAGATTTCCAAGAAATAAATTGCGATCAAAGCATGGTAAATCCCGAATTCTTTCTTTGAGTTCGGGATTTTTTTTAATGACTTATATTCGAAAACGCTATTTCAGCTTTTCATCGCAATTCCAGTCCCGCTTTTTATTTCAAGTCCTCGCTACGCTGTGGGCTTTTCATTTCAATCGGGTTTATAAACCAAAAATAGATGCACTATGGCTGCCACCTAAACCCGACAAAGTGGAAAACCCGGATCCCGATTTTTCATCGGGAGAGGATTTGGAACGATGGCGGGAGCAAATTGTATTTAATGCTTCTGCCTCAGCTTTTCAAAAAACAATATTGAAG
>SEDB01000628.1 GCA_004210715.1 Pedobacter sp. | reverse complement strand
AAAATAAATGTTACAGATTTATCTCTTATTTTTCGTTATAAATTGAATTACCGTAAATAGAAATTTCACCAAATATAAAACTAAAGATATCGATATACACTTTGATAATATGTAGAATTATATAAGAAATATCGACGCAAATTATTCAAATAGCGCCAAATCCCAGATTAATTTTCAGTAAAATAACTATGGTTTGAACATACCCACCCGCCACTTTTGGCCTTTCAAATTAGAAATATTTTTTACCTCAATGAACAAATATTCTTCATGAAGAACTTGCCATATTTTATCATTAGCAGGAATGTCAAACATTGAAACAATAAAATGACCTCCCCTGTTCAAATTAGAATTAGCCGACTCTTGAATAGTTTTCAGCGGTTGGTCAAAATAATAGAGTGTCTCATTGAAGATGATAACGTCAAACTTTTGTTCCAGGCCATCTCTATCAAAATCTAACTGCATAAAATGACAATCTGGAAACTGCTTCTTGGCAAGCTCTACAGCATTTGATGAAATATCGATTCCAAAATATTCGATAGTTTTATCAATATTTTCCGTGAGGTAATGATAAAGTACTCCTTGTCCGCAACCCACATCGAGTACCGATTTTCCGAGCGCAAACTTGCTATAAAAATCACAGATGCAAGAATAATGTTCCTTTTCATCATCAGAGTAAAGGTAATCCCAATATCCGGAATCAAATTGATTTTCCCAAACTGGCTTTGATAATCGCGTACCCATATACATGTTCCGTAGCACTTTGGATTTGAATAGATTGAAAATTTTGTCCTTGATTCTGTAATATATGACCATAGTCTTTGTTATGATAATTATGATATGATATTTTTGCACCATCCCCTTATAACATGGTATATTCTATCCAATTCATGACTGCAAATAAACAGTAAGAAAAATAGGATAAATGCACTTAATGAGGAGATAACTAAAACAACAGGGTTTGTAGTGAGTATGAAACAAACTTAGATGGCAAATAGTATCCAAAAAATAGCCCGTTTGGGCTAGTGTAATTATGGAATTGCTTCAGAGTGAAATTCCTATACGCGTGGTTAATATTGAAGCGAACCACGCAGCAACATACTGATTTGATAATAGAAAAGTGGACTGCTCCTATTTTGGTAATAAAAAAGTGTTTAAACAAGAAAGCCCTGCAACGTTACGTTACAGGGCTTCTTTAAGATTTGGCACCGACCTACTCTCCCACGTGTTACCGCAGTACCATCGGCTC
>SEDB01000627.1 GCA_004210715.1 Pedobacter sp. | reverse complement strand
CCGGAAGGAAACAGCACAGATATTTATGCTAACCTTAAAGAGAAATTAGAAAGCGTTGAGAAGTTTCCAGGTGTGTATCATTTTAAATTTATCATCACTGGCGGCCTTGATAAAATTGAGGATTTGAGAAAGGTTTTACCAAATGATGAATTTATTGAACAGCCATCGAAAACAGGTAAATACGTATCAATTACTGTAAAAAAACAAGTGCAGGATGCTGATGAGGTCATTGCAATTTATAAAGAAACTGCAACCATCAAAGGAATTATGACACTATAGAATTTCTCGCGGAAAGAAAGTGATATTGCAGGAGAGCTGCGTTAATCTTTTTGATTTGCGGGAAACAAGTTTAGCATAATTACTTTCTTGATTAATGTTTGAAGAAATAAACCATCAATTACATCCAATTTTGATCGCCACTTTCAACTTGGTATAACCAGTAATTTACTAAAGATTTAATCTCGGTGTAGTTTCCATATTTGAAACGAATCTGACCGGCTGCTGTGTGTATGCACAAATGACCAATGTCTAAGCTTTTATGCCATGGATATTGCGAAGCCGTAATGGCCTGTATTTTATGGGGCTGTACAATCTGATTTGAAACATCCCAGATGCCACTGGTTTTAATAATGAAATCTTGATCTACAGCAATTCGATGTGTACGATAACTCCTGTAGATCATGAAAATGCCAATAACTAGATAAGTACAGGCAACCCAAATATAAGGTTTCAATTCAGGCAGATTAAACGCAAGTATTAAAAATATAGCAACAGGCATGACGAGCCTGAAAAAAATCGGTAGGTTTAGAAAACGCCAGTCTGGTACAAATGTTTTGCCCTTTAAAGGAGTTTTGCCTAAAATCATTTTCAACAATTCATCTCTTTCAATAGCATTGCAACCTACAATTTCTAAAGTATTGCCCTGCATTTCCTGTCCCCTTTTACTTACTCCAAAATTTGCCTGTTTTAAACTCATATTCACTAAATTGAGTTTTCTCTGGAAATAATTCTGACTGTATTTAGTGATTTGAATTTTATTCGGCTTAATAAGTGTGTTCTTTTTAGCAATTAATCCCGAGGATAAATGTAGGGAATGTTTATGCTGACTGATTTGAAGGTCAAAATATTTGTAAAACGTTCTAACTAAATTAATGGTAAGCAAAATGAATAGTAGAATGATCACGATTATTGCCACAGAAAATAGCGTAGCTAAGCCCATCACTGTGTTTTTTACATAGCCTTTGTCGAG
>SEDB01000142.1 GCA_004210715.1 Pedobacter sp. | reverse complement strand
ATGGAAGCATTTATTCGGTTTCAAAAAACAGGCGATGGAATGTTTTATGCTTCTATTGATCCAGATTTCAATGTTTTGCCGTTAATTAGTAATCACTTCAAAAACAGATATGCCGATCAGGAATGGATTATTTATGATCTGAAAAGAAAATACGGACTTCATTATAACTTAAAAACGGTTGAGGAAATTACCATCGATTTTACGTCAACTGTAAATCAGAAAACCCCAGCATCAATATTTATGGATGAAAAAGAAGAACTCTATTCTTTGCTTTGGAAAGATTACTTTAAAAGCGCCAATATTGTCGCCCGAAAAAATACCAAACTTCATGTAAAACACGTACCGAAAAGATATTGGAAATATTTAACTGAAAAGCAATTGGGTTAACATTCCATTAACATAAAAAGCTTTAAATTGCACCATGAAATTAAGTGTGCTGGTTTTAATTACGGCTCTCGCTGTTGCGCTTTCCATCGGAATGGTCAATTTTTATTTTGAGCGTAGCTGGTATTATTTTGGGATTTCATTTGGTGTTTCTTTTTTATGCAGCTTTTTGGTTTTTTATTATCTGCTGGAGAAATACATTTACAATAAAATCAAATTAATTTATAAGCTCATTCATAATCTAAAACTTGGAAAAGATTTGAAAGATGCGCTTGGAGAATATGTAAGTTCTGATCCGATTAATGATGTAGAACAAGAGGTTAAGGAGTGGGCCGGAGCAAAAAAAAGAGAGATTGATTTGCTGAAAAAGCAGGAGCAGTTTCGCCGTGAATTTTTATCCAACGTATCACATGAGTTTAAAACACCTCTTTTTGCCATTCAGGGTTATATCGAAACTTTGCAGGATTGCATCGTCGATGATCCGGATATGGCGGTAAAATTTCTGAAAAAAGCAGAGAATAATGTGGAACGCTTGAGCTATCTGATCAATGATTTAGATGCCATTTCTAAACTGGAAACAGGAGAAGCGCCAATTCATTACCAGAAATTTGATTTCGTTTCACTCGCAAAAGAAGTGATGGAAAACCTGGAAGATAGGGCCAAAGCCAAACACATCAAACTTTTCTTCAAGGATAAATATACAGCGGTTACCATGGTAAATGCTGACCGTGAAAAGATTCGTCAAGTACTGATTAATTTGATTGTAAATAGCATTAAGTATGGCATTGAACATGGCGAAACAGCCATCAAAATCTTTGAACTTCATGATCAATTCCTGGTTGAGGTAACGGATAATGGTATTGGAATCGAAGAGAAACATTTGCTGCGATTATTTGAGCGTTTCTACCGAATTGACACGCATCGGGCAAGAGAAGTAGGTGGAACAGGGCTTGGTTTGGCCATTGTAAAACATATTTTAGAAGCGCATCAACAAACTATTTCTGTAAGAAGCACCCCTGGAATAGGAACAACCTTTGCCTTTACCCTCCAAAAAATAGGTTAGTATTTTCTAATTTTCATTGAAAAGCCTGATAGAACCCATTAAAGCTAGTTTTTCAATTCAATTGTAAACATTGAAACTAAACGTGCCAATTTGTCACTTTTAATTTTATTTGTGTATTTTTGCAATCCCCAAAATCTTTTTAAGAATGATTGATTTACAAGTACAAGATAAAACGCATGACGAGACGAGACAAGGCGAAGCGTTGATTTTAGATACGCCTGTTAAAGCCGATGCCCGCAAGTTATATATTGAAAGTTATGGTTGTGCAATGAACTTTGCCGATAGCGAAATTGTCGCATCAATTCTCTCAGAAACAGGTTTTGAAACTACTGGAGATTACCATCAGGCAGATGTGATTTTTATTAATACTTGCTCTATACGTGAGAATGCGGAAACAAGAGTACGCAATCGTTTATCTCAATTTGGTGTTGAGAAGCGCCGCAATCCAAAATTAATTGTTGGGGTTTTAGGTTGTATGGCCGAGCGATTAAAATCTAAATTTTTAGAAGAAGAGCGTTTGGTTGATGTAGTGGTTGGTCCTGACGCTTATCGCGATTTACCAAATTTAATTGAACAAGTGGAAAGTGGTCATAAGGCAGTAAATGTGCTTTTATCCCGCGAGGAAACTTATGCAGATATTAGCCCTGTTCGCTTAAATAGTAACGGCATTACCGCTTTTATTTCAATCACCCGCGGTTGTAACAACATGTGTTCATTCTGCGTGGTTCCTTTTACCCGTGGTCGTGAACGTAGTCGCGATGCACATTCTATCATTGAAGAAGCAAAATCATTATTTGAGGCAGGTTATCGTGAGGTTACGCTTTTGGGGCAAAACGTAGATTCTTACACCTGGACTTCAGAAGACGGCACAGAAACGGTTAACTTCGCTCAATTATTAGAGCAAACAGCTTTAGTTAATGCTGATTTACGTGTTCGTTTCTCCACCTCACATCCAAAAGATATTACCGACGAAGTTTTACATACCATCGCAAAATACGATAACATTTGTAATTACATCCATTTACCTGTTCAATCTGGAAATACCCGCGTATTAGAATTGATGAACAGAACTTATACACGCGAATGGTACATCAATCGTATTGATGCGATTAAAAATATTATTCCGGGCTGTGCTATTTCAACCGATATTATTGCTGGTTTCTGTACTGAAACGGAAGAGGAACATGAGGAAACCTTGAGCATGATGGATTATGTTCAATATGATTTTGCCTATAACTTCACTTATTCAGAAAGACCAGGAACTCTGGCTGCCCGTAAACTGGCGGATGATATTCCTGAAGAGGTTAAAAAACGCCGTTTAGCTGAAATCCTGGCTAAACAACAGGCGCATTCTTTAATGCGTTTGCAAGAATGGGTTGGTAAAACAGTTCGTGTATTGATTGAAGGCACTTCAAAAAAATCCGATCAGGATTATTGTGGACGTGGAGACAGTGGTGCGATGGCAATTTTTCCAGCTATTGAAGGGGTTAAACCAGGTCAATATGCAAATGTTTATATCGAAAGATGTACTTCAGCTACGCTGATTGGAAGAATAGTGGCGTAAAGCTTAGAGGCTAAAGCTGAAAGGCTTAATTGTCTAACTATGGACCAATCTTGATACCTGATACTAAATACTTGATACTAAAGAATGGATACACAAAATATTAAACAACGGTTCGGAATTATTGGGAATTCGCCTTTACTTAATCGTGCTATAGATATTGCAAGCCAGGTTGCGCCAACAGATATGTCGGTGCTAATTACAGGCGAGAGTGGGAGTGGTAAAGAAGTTTTTTCTCAAATTATCCATCAAATGAGTGCCCGCAAACACGGCGCATTTATCGCGGTGAATTGTGGTGCCATTCCAGAAGGTACAATAGATTCAGAGCTTTTCGGGCATGAAAAAGGTTCATTTACAGGCGCACATGAGGCACGTAAAGGATATTTTGAAGTAGCCAACGGTGGAACAATTTTTTTGGATGAGGTTGCCGAATTGCCCCTTGGAACTCAGGCCCGTTTATTAAGAATTTTGGAAAGTGGAGAATATCTTCGTGTAGGATCATCAAAAGTTCAAAAAACTGATGTTCGTATCATCGCCGCTACCAATGTAGATGTTTATAACCGTGTTAAAAACGGAAAATTCCGTGAAGATTTATATTATAGATTAAACACCGTTCCGTTACGAATCCCTGCATTGCAAGAGCGTAAGGAAGATATATATTTGTTGTTTAGAAAATTCGCTGCCGATTTTAGTGATAAATACCGTAGTCCGGCGTTACACCTGGAGCCTGATGCCGTAAATATTCTGACCAATTACAGTTGGCCGGGAAACGTTCGTCAACTTAAAAATATTGCAGAGCAAATTTGTGTTCTGGAGAAAGACAGAAACGTTACGGGGCAAGCCATTTTGAATTATATCCCTAACGAAGCCGGAAGTAATTTGCCGATGACGATCAACTCGCAATCGAAAGAAGATTTTACAGAAAGAGATATTTTGTATAAAGTGCTTTTCGATATGAAGAAGGATATGGTTGAATTAAAAAAGCTAGTGGCAGAGATTATCCAGCATGGAGGAAACACGGCCACTGTTTTAGCTGATAATCCTCAGTACATTAACCAACTTTACAGAGATGTTGAATTGCCTTCGGGCCATGAACATGCATTTACCATTCAGCAGCCAACACCAAATAATAATAACAATAATGGTAACAACAGCGATTACTTTGCACATGAGGCTGAAGAAGTAGAAGAATCGTTGTCGCTGGTTGAAAAGGAATCTGATTTGATTAAAAAAGCTTTGAAAAAACACAAGGGCAAACGCAAGTTCGCCGCTCAGGAGCTGGGCATTTCGGAGCGAACACTTTACCGGAAAATCAAAGAGTTAAATTTATAATATTGCCAAAATATTCAGTTAATGAAAATCAAAATATTTGCCTTCATCCTAATTGTCGCTTTCACCTCTTGTTCTTACAAGTTTAGTGGTGCATCAACCGAAGGTTTAAAAACCGTTATAGTGCGCACATTTGAAAATAATGCCCCGTTGGTTGTTCCAAATTTAAACAATCAGCTTACTGAGGCATTAAAAACAAGGATTCGTAACCAGACCAATCTCAGCGTTTCGACTACCGAAGCAGACGCGGTGTTTGAGGGCCGAATTACGGGATATGATATCAAACCAGTTGCGCTACAATCGAGCGCCACACCAACAGCAGGTGCAAACCGGTTAACGGTTACAGTTGCAATTAAGTATACTAATAATGTGGCTGGGAAAGAGAAAGAAAGCTTCGATGAGAGTTTTACTAAATTTTTCGATTTCCCCTTAAATGGAGCTTCTATCCAGGCTGCATTGCCAAATGCTTTAGAACAAATTAACAAACAATTAACCGAAGATATTTTTAATAGGGCCTTTGCGCAGTGGTAAATATCCGATTACACAATGCAATCTTTTTCCCAAAAACCGACGACAATTTTTAACTTAGCGACAAACGCCAATAATGGATAACAAACAGCTACTTGCAGATTTACTTGCACAACCAGGAAAGGTTGGAGCTGCGCATGTATCCATGTTGAAGGAAATGGCGGAGCAATTTCCTTACGCTCAGCCGATTCATTTGTTGCTGGCAAAGGCCGAGTCATCGTTAATTCCAAAAGCGGCACTTTATACGCAAGGAAATGTGTTGTTTCACATCTTGAATATCGTCCCGGTAGAAACTACAGTTGAAGATGTTCAAATTGAAGAAACTGCTTTAGTAGAAGAAGAAGTTGCCCACGAAGAGGACGTTTCTCAAGAAACGGAGCAGCAACCTATAAATGAGCCGGCCGAGGTGGAGGCACCAAGCCATTTGCCGGGAGCTGACCAGCTTTTAGATTTACCTGCTGATGAAAATAATTTCATTGAAAGCGTTGCCGCAGTGGATTTCTTTGCTTTTGAGCAAAAATTGAGTACTGATGTTGTTCCTGCGGCCCCACACATTGAAACTGTTGTTCCTGATGAACCAGAAATACACCGCGTTTCAAAGTATGATGATGACCAGTTGCCATATACTTTTTTATGGTGGTTGGCTAAAACGAGAAAAGAGCACGAGCAAATATTTCAGCCTTACGCTCAACCCAGGCCTAACTTAGCTAAAAGACAGCAAGAGGTAAGTCAGCAGCAAGACAGTGCAGCGTTTCAGCAGCAATATGTAGAACACATTTTTCATATCCAAACGCCATTTGAAGTGGCAGATCATTTGGCTGAATATCCCGCTCCGGATGTTAAAGATGCAAAGGGTGCAGAAATTATTGAGAAATTCTTAAAAGAGGACCCAACAATCAAGCCGCCTAAACCAGAGCAAATTGATACAGAAAATAAGGCGAAAAAGAGTGCTGAAGATCATTACGACCTTGTTTCGGAAACTTTGGCCAAAATTTACATCGAGCAAATGCTTTATCACAAAGCCATAGATACTTATAAAAAATTAAGTTTGAAATATCCAGAAAAAAGTGGTTACTTTGCCGACCTTATCCAATCTATAGAAAAGAAATTTTAAAATATAATATTACCATGGTAACCTTTTTAATCATTTTATTAATTGTTGTGTGTATAGCTTTAGGCTTATTTGTAT
>SEDB01000141.1 GCA_004210715.1 Pedobacter sp. | reverse complement strand
GAATATTTCCAGGCGAACCTGGTGCAGGTAATCCGGCGACATCCTGAAAAGTTCCTCCCTGGTAAAGGTCATTTGAAAAAGAAATGAATTTGTTTTTATTATAAGAAAGCGCCAGGTTTGCTGTATAATCAAAATCTTCTTCCTTAATAATTTGACCGGTTAAAGCGAGTTCAATACCGTAGTTTTTCATCGTACCTACGTTGGTAAATGTGGTAGCCTGTGTATTTGGCGGAACCGATACGTTATAGTTTCCCAGCAAATCTTTATTCTTACGGGTATAATAATCAACTGAACCGCTTAATCGTCCTTTGAGAATGGAAAAGTCGATCCCCATGTTAAAATTTTCAGATTTTTCCCAGCTTAGGTTTGGGTTTACGTTCGATGATGGACCGTAAACCTGGTAATATTGTCCGTTGAAGGGAAAGTAGCCAGCTCCTCCGTAAAGTAGAAGCGAAAGGTAATTTCCAAAATCCTGGTTTCCGGTTACGCCGTAATCTGCTCGGATTTTTAATTCGTTAATCCATGGAAGTTTTTCTTTGAAAAATGTTTCCTCAGAAATCCTCCATGCACCGGATATGGCTGGGAAATTTCCCCACTTATTATTTGCTCCGAATTTTGAAGAACCTTCTCTTCGCAAACTGGCTGTTAAAATATATCGGTTATCAAAATCATAGTTAAGCCTACCAAAAAAAGCAATCAATGTTGAACCGTTTTGGGTGGAAGAGACAGCATTCTGACCTTGTCCGGCGGCACCTCCGTTATATAAACCAGAACCTAAATTGTTCCATAGGTAAGTGTCGAAAGGAAAATCATAATTCTGTGCATACACCTGTTTATAGTTATAAAGGGAGTAGGAGTAACCACCTAACAGTTTAAAGTGATTCTTACCTAAATCCAGGCCATAATTTCCGGTCCATTCAATATTTTTCTGATCATCTTCCCGTTGTTCCTGAGAAGCAAAATTAGTTTGGGTTACCCTGTTGGCATTGACAATCGAAGAGAGTGTTGAGGGTGAAAAGTTAAGGTTTTTGGCTGATCGGCTAATCTGAGAAATGGTGACTAATGTACTCAAATTTGGAAGAATATTCATTTTCAGCGATCCGTTGATATCAAGCTCTTTAATTTCTGATTGCGATTTGATCAGGTTTGCATTTTCCACCGGATTATTGGAAAAGAAACCAGTGTTGATGAAATTATATTTTCCAGCATTATTAAAAATCGGGTAGGTTGGATTTAGGGTCAACGCGTTGTTGAAATTTCCCTGGTCGGCGTTGCTTGTATTCATATATCTTGGCGCTGCGGTCAAAGTAGCCACAAACATGCCGTTATCTGTGGTATGGTTGATATTCAGCCGTGCACCATATTCCCGTTTACTGGCTCGAAGATCTATTCCTTCTGCATTTCGGTAATCTGCTGATGCAAAATAATTGGTTTTTGAAGATCCGCCTGAAAACTGGACCGTATGTTTTTGGGCAAATGCGGGTGATCGGGTAACCTCGTTCAACCAGTTGGTTTGTGCCCCATAGTTTTGACCTTGTTTATTTTGAACCCTGTTTGCGATAAATTCCTCAGCACTTAAATTCTCCAGTTTATTGGTCAGGTAATCGAAGCTGGTAAAACCATCATAAAACATTTGAGACTGCGCTGTTCCTTTTTTGGTAGTAATGATGATTACACCGTTGCTTCCTCTGGTGCCATAAATTGCGGATGCCGCGCCACCTTTCAGTACATCGATACTTTCGATATCGTTTTGGTTGATGTTGTCAATATTTCCTCCGGGCACACCGTTAATAATATATAAAGGACCTAAACCTGCGCTTCTTGAAGAAACACCGCGAAGTTGTATCCTTGGACTTGAGTTGGGGTCGGCTGTAGCCGTGTTCGTAATGTTTAAGCCGGGAACCTTGCCCTGAAGGGACATAAGTGGATTATTTGCCGAAACGGTTAGTAAATCTTTACCCGATACGTGCGTGATCGAACTTGATACTTCCCGCTTATCAAGGGTTCCATAACCCACACTCACGACTACAACTTCATTGAGTTGGTTAGCGGACGATCCTAAAGTAATATTTATCGTGTTTGCCCCTGTGATGGCAATAGTTCTGGTATCATAACCGATGTAGGAAAAGGAAAGAGATTTAGCATTGGCTGGAACTGAAATGCTAAAGTAACCTTTGTTATTCGTGGTGGTAACTGCCGATTTCAGGTTGTCAGTAACGTTTACACCTAATAGTGGTAACCCATCAGTATTGTCGGTCACTATACCTGAAAGGGTTCTGTTTTGTGCATTTGCTGTGCCTAGGAAGAGACAAAAAAAACAGCACAGCATGATGATGTGAATAAAATTCTTGTGCATATAAATGATGTTAGGAAGTTTTGGTTAGTTGGATTTCTGGGCGGGTAATGAGCAGGAATAAGTCTGATTCGAAATTTGCTCTTTACCTTAAAAATTAGGGTGGAATGTAGTGGCGCATTGTCAGGCAATTTTGACCCTGTTGGAAGCGGACAACCTGATGCGTCTAAGCGCAACTTAATTTATCCTCAGCCTTCGGAATGATTTATATTTGGTTGATTGATGAGTGGGTAAAGCATGGTTAAATATGCTGTTGTTTCCACTATCTAAAAATAAATAAAGGTGAGCCGCTATTTGCTGAATGTTAATCCGCTCAGCCTATTTTATAATGAAAAATGCAGTCTTATAAATGTAATTAATTGAAAAACAGACAATTAAAAATAATTGTTTTCATGATTATATAAATCGTTTTAGCAGTATTTCTGAAAAAAATCTATTAAATTCCATTGCAGGCATCGGGATCGCTCTGGTGAAAAGAAAGATTTGAGGATTGGTTTAATATTCTTTACTTCACTTTGCGGTTAAAAGAGAAATGTAGTTTATTGCCTGGGGACATTTTGCAATTAAAAAATCTCCTGATTCGAAATCAAAGCTGCACATTTTATTATAATTTTGGTTACCCTATAATCCATCATGAAATTTCTTTTCGTTTGCTTTTCATTCATCCTTGGCAGTTTCTCTGTATACGCTTCTGCTGAACAGGATCCAGATTTAAAAATGCTGAAAAACGAATTATCAAAGAAAGACCGATACGACGAAATAAAACATATTAGGCTAAAGCAGTTAAAACACAGCCTGAATCAACGCCCTTTGGATCAGCTAAAAATTTATGCATCCATTTTTGATGAGTATGAGTATTATAAGTTTGATTCTGCCTTTGTTTATGGGAAAAAACTGCTCAGCTTGAGCATAAAGCAAAATGATCCTGTTAAAATCAATCAAAGTAAAGTCAAACTTGCCTCATTGCTATTGCATGCGGGATTGTTCAAAGAGACATTTGATTATTTAAAGGATATTGATATCTCTTTATTGGATGCCAAAACAAAATTTGATTTCTATTGCCTAAAATCGGGTGCTTACTCTAATCTTGCCATTTATAACAGTGACGGATACTTTAGTAAAAACTATAATGAAAAGGCCATAAATTATCTCGATTCAGCGCTATCTCTCTGCAAGCCGAAATCATTCGAGTGGAAGTTTACGATGGGAAATAAGCAGGTAGTATCCGGGCAAACCAATGAGCTTCCAACATATTTTCTTGATATTTTGGATCACGATAAAATATCGGCACATGACAGTGCCAGGGTGCTCACGGCGATGGCAGCCTTTTATCTCAAAAAGGAAGACCACAATAAAAGAATACAGTTACTTGCTAAGTCAGCAATTTGCGACTTACGCTCTTCAACTAAAGAAACGCTTGCGACGTTATTGCTTGCTGAAGATTTATTTTATAATGGCGATTTGCCGAACGCTTATCTGTTTATCCAATGTTCCCGCGATGATGCTGGTTTTTATGGAAACCGCCTGCGTAAACTCAAAATCGAATCTATTCTCCCAGAAATTGCCACTCAGGTTAATCTTGCTACTGAGCGACAAAAAGATCGTTTTTTTAATTATTTCTTTTACATTTCATTAATTTCGATCATTATTTCTCTTGTGTTATTTATGATATTTATTCAGCTGAGGAAGCTGAAAACTAACGAAAAGATCATTGAAGACAAGAATGAAGAATTGAAGTCAGTAAATCATCAGCTACTTGCCATTAATGAAAAATTGCAGGAATATGCTACCGTAAAAGAAAAATACATCGGTTATTTTTTTGATTCGATTTCTGGATATATCGTTAAGCTTGATAAGCAAAAGAAAAGTGTGGAACGCAAAATTATGACGGGAAGATACAGCGAAGCACTTTCTTCATTAAATGAGATAAACATCAAAAAAGAAAGACAATTATTGTTTAATACGTTTGATCAGGTTTTTATCAGCATCTTTCCAAATTTTATAAAAGTTTTAAATTCGATGCTGTCTCCTAAGGATCAGATTTGGCCCAAACAACCTGAACTGCTTAACACCGAACTTCGTATTTTTGCCTTGATCCGGCTTGGGATCACCGATACTCAAGCCATTGCCACAATTTTGGAATACTCTGTAAACACCATTTATATCTACAAAATGAGAATCAAAGCGAAAGCGCTCGTTTCTGCCGAAGTGTTCGATTCAACAGTGATGAATGTGAAAGCAATTTAAATGTAACGGATTAGGCATCTAACCACTTAGATAAAGGTTTATCGCAGCGGCTGATCGTTTGCTTTACCAGGCTGAAAAATTAAAAGTTTCATTTGTTGAATTCCATTAATTCTTCAGGAAGCCAAACAGGATAATTTTTGTCTTTTACGACAGCTATTGCGGATGCTGAAACCGGAATCTGCCATATTTTGAAGAAATCTGATAGATCTGTCTTGGAAACATGGCTTATTGTTTTAAACCATAAATCTATTTTTTCTTCATTAGTTTTAGGATATTGGTTTTTTGGCAAATTAGCGTAAACTTTGTTAGCGCTTTTGATTGGTTCCCAACCAAAGTGCTCGATAATTTCAATATACATGCTCAGCGCTATCCAGGGGTTTTGTTTAAATTTATCATAACTGGGCTTGCTTCTCATATATTGTTTGATTTTCTCCATCACACCCGCTCTGCTGGGTATGTTGTCCTGGTTATGGTACTTGCCCAGGTTTAATAGCTGATCATAAACATACATGCTGTATAGATTTACAGTGACTTCGCCTAAACCATCGAAATCGAGGTCATGAAACTGGTGTCTGTGGCCAAGCTCATGGAAAATTCCCCAAGATCCTTTTGTTTCAATTTGCTCTTTATTGAGCATAATTCCGGTACTTTCATCATCGTTTGGGGCTACAATTTTGGCTGGTGTGGTGAACAAGGCCCCAAAGGCTACCTGCTGATCAACAATGATTCTTTCAGGGTATAATCTTTTCCGGTCGATCATCCGAAGATCGGCATCAGCATCCATTACCTGATCATAGAATTTCATAAGCGCAGTTGGATTTTTGAGTTGCTTAATTCGTTCAGCTGAAACAACAAACACAATCTTGTCTGTGGCCAGTTCTGCCCAGGGTGCCGGGTAATTTTTGATTGTCTGGTTCCATGTACTGTCATCAGTCACACCGAGCTTGAAATAAGGGGCGTTTACGGCTCCGATTACTTTTAATGAAATCGATTTTAGTTTTGTTGTATCTGATATGTTGACCATCAGTAATCCGCCGTAAGGAGAATAAATCCTTGTGGTATCTTGATTGAGTTCGAAATTTCTGGTCAGGTCGAATCCAATTCTCACCAGATGATCTGCACCACTGGCGAGGTCATCATCATGAAGGCCGATCTGGGCTTTAAGTTTCTGAGCGTGATATTTTTGATCTGATATTATTTTAACTACTTCTCCTGCAGGAATATATAGTCCTGTGCTGTGTGGGCGATAATAGACCGAATGAGGTTCAAAAAGCCCCTGTTTGCCCACCTGCACGTTGATAATTAAATTTTTAGTAACTCTTGGCGCAGTATCTGGTACCTTTCCAGGAAAGTCTTCATGTCCTTTTATTTTAGCTTTAGCTCCATATTTCTTTTTTAATTGTGATTCCTGAATATTGCCCGAAACAAGGTAGGCCAGTTTTTTCTTTGGAGAAGATAAA
>SEDB01000626.1 GCA_004210715.1 Pedobacter sp. | reverse complement strand
CTCGAACCAGCTTACGATTTAAAAACGGTAACAACTTATAAAGCGACAGATGCAAAACTAATGGGGCAAAGCATTGTTCGCCAAGATTTGATGGATAAACCGAGAGTGATTTTCAAGGAGAATACAGGAGGAGTATTAGAATGGTCGATTGGTGTTGGTGTTGCCGATACCTATTCGCTTACCTTAAAATATCACAATCCGTTCGATAAACCTTTAAAAGCAAAAATCGAATTTCTTTCTGCCGATGGAATCTTGATGAGAACTGAGCAAACTGAGTTTGCCCCAACCAAAGTAGGGAAGTGGAACTATCTAAACACGAGTACAGGTAGTATGATCAATGCAGGGAGTTATAAAGTGCGTTTAACAGCAACGGAAGCTAAGGGTTTAGCTATCGATGCACTGGACGTGCAATAGTTTAAGGTTAAAAGTTGTGAGTTACAGTACCAACCTATAACTAAGATCTTTCAACTTTTAACCTGCAACCTTCAACTTGTAACTTTCAACCCCGAAGCCACAACAAGAAAAGAACATATAACATTAAGCCAAAATCTTATATTATTGTTGATGTTTAGAAATGCATATTTGTCTTAACCAAATTAATACATGAGCCAATAAGTAATGAAAGGTCTTCCGATTTTCGATCTTGCGATCATCTTCATTTACCTCGTTGGGATGATATTAGTTGGGGTTTATTTTTCGAGGAAAAATAAAAACTCCGAAGCTTTTACAAAAGCCTCGGGCCTCATTCCCGGATGGGCAATAGGTTTATCTATTTATGCAACATTTTTAAGCAGCAATACTTTTTTGGGCGTTCCTGGTAAAGCTTTCGGAGGAAACTGGAATGCCTTTGTATTTAGCATTTCTATGCCTTTGGCGGCTTGGGTAGCATCAAAGTATTTTGTTCCTTTTTATAGAAGTACGGGAGAAATATCGGCATATACTCACTTAGAAAAACGTTTTGGCGCCTGGGCTCGGGTTTATGCCGTCATCTGCTTCTTATTAACTCAGCTGGCCAGAATGGGTTCTATATTTTTTGGTATCGCATTGAGCTTACAGGCCCTAACGGGATATTCCATGCAGATGATCATGATTGTGATGGGAATTTGCATTATCTTCTATACGGTTTTAGGAGGAATCGAAGCCGTAATCTGGACAGAAGTCGTGCAAGCTGTAGTTAAAACACTCGGTGCGCTGCTCATTCTTTATCTAATTATTAGCAATATGCCAGGAGGCGTTTCTAAAATTGTGGAGATTGGAAAATCAGCTGATAAGTTTAGCTTAGGCAGCTTCAAATTAGATTTTGTGGGTTCTTCATTTTGGGTGGTATTGCTTTATGGCTTTTTTATCAATCTGAACAATTTTGGAATGGATCAGAACTACATCCAACGGTATCATACCGCATCATCAAGCAAGGCCGCATCAAAATCAATCTGGTTATGCGTTTGGTTATATATTCCAGCATCACTACTTTTCTTTATTATAGGAACTTGTTTATTTGCCTATTATGAAGTTAATCCAGATTTAGTGCAGTCCATCAAACACCAGGTTGCGGTAGAGCGGTTTCCTTTGGGGGCGTCATCTGTAGACATTATGAAATTGCAGAATTCACTTTTACCATCAGATTACGGCGATAAGATTATGCCGCATTTTATGGTAACAAAAATTCCTGCCGGATTAGTTGGTTTAATTGTTTCGGCA
>SEDB01000625.1 GCA_004210715.1 Pedobacter sp. | reverse complement strand
AGGGCAATTAAAATGGCTGCAATGATGGCATTTCCATAACCATCTATTGATACTCCGGGAACTAATTTTGCACCAATGTAAAAGGCAAGTCCCATCAAAAGAACTTCAATAATAAATCTCATAATTGTTAATTTTGTAAAATGTTTAAATGCTTTTTTAAATGTTTGGCCGTGTTTGCAATCGTAATGTTTGCATTAGCGTGTTCCAATACAAACAAAAAACCAATCATTAAGTTTTCGAGGGATAGTGCCTCAATTATAATTAAAAATTTTGATGAGGCAAGCCTGTTGCAGGTAAGAAATGCTTATTTAGCTAATCCCGACTCGAATCAGTTGTTGTCAGTTTGGCTTCAGCCGGGCGAATTGGATAGCTTGCAGGATGATATTCCTGTTAAAGGTGTTTATAAAGTTTCTGGTGATTCTCTTATTTTTACACCTGGCACAATTTTTCAAAAAGGAAAGACTTATGCCGTGGAAAGTTTCATTAGCGTAGAATTTGCCAACGCCGGAAAGTTAATTTCAGGTAGTGCAAAATATAATTTACAACCCCAGCGACAAATACTTAAGCGGTAATAATCAGCATAATAATTGAAGCGGGTGTTTGATTTTTCATAAAGATTTCTTACATTTGCATCGTAATCGAAGAAAAGAGAAGGGGACAATGTCCCCTTTTTCTATGATATCAGGTTAAAATATGCAGATAGAAAAGAGAGTTGCAGCCCTCGTTGAGGAAAAAATTGCAGATCGGCCAGAACTGTTTTTGGTTGAAGTGAAAATGTTGCCAAACAATAAATTAATTATTCATGTTGATGGTGACGAAGGTATTAGCATACAGGATTGTGTAGCGATTAGCAGGCATGTTGGTTTTCATCTAGAGGAAGAAAACGTAATTGAGCAAGCTTATAATTTAGAAGTTTCTTCACCAGGTGTTGGTGAACCTTTAAAATTAAACCGTCAATATGTTAAAAACATAGGACGCACTTTAAGTATCAAGCTTAACGGTGGACTTAAAAAGGAAGGAAAACTTTTATCAGTTACAGAGAATAACCTGCTGATTGAGGAATCGGTTAAAGAAAAAGGGAAAAAAGCGGCTACAGTTCAAACTGAAGTTTCGTTTAATGATATATTAGAAACCAGTGTGTTAATTTCATTTAAATAAAAATGAGTACTACAACAATTAATTTGATCGACTCTTTTCAGGAGTTTAAGGATTTTAAAAATATAGATCGCCCTACGGTGATCAGTGTGTTGGAA
>SEDB01000624.1 GCA_004210715.1 Pedobacter sp. | reverse complement strand
TACTCTTTTGTTGATAAAATCCTGACAACATCAACATTCAAATTCCTTATTTTTGAAGAACCGTTATTCTTCTTCAGCGGCTAATTCTTTAAACTACAATATGTACTTAATTTTTGATACTGAAACCACGGGTTTGCCACGTAATTACAATGCTCCAATTACCGATACGGATAACTGGCCGCGTTGTATTCAAATTGCCTGGCAATTGCATGATGAGATGGGGAGGATGGTTGAACATCAGGATTATTTGGTTCGGCCAGAGGGTTTTAATATTCCTTATGATGCAGAGAGAATTCATGGAATTTCGACAGAATTAGCTGCCGAACAAGGGATTTCGTTCGACGAAATGCTGGCTAAATTCAATGAAGTTTTAAATAAAGCAAAGTTTATCGTTGGTCAGAATGTTGGCTTCGATGTGAATATTATGGGCTGTGAGTTTCACAGATTTGGTATTGCGAACCGTATGGCCGAAATGCCCGTATTGGATACCTGTACCGAAATTACCGCTCAACTTTTGCAACTGCCCGGAGGTAGAGGTGGTAAATTTAAACTTCCAACATTAACCGAATTGCATGGCTATTTATTTGGCGTTCCATTTAACGAAGCCCACAATGCAACCGCCGATGTGGAAGCCACTACACGTTGCTTTTTGGAGTTGATTAAACGCGAAGTTTTTAAAAAAGAGGAGCTGCTTGTTGATGCGGAATATTTCCCTCGTTTTAGAGAGATAAACCCAGCATTGATTGAAGGTGTGGGTTTAAAACACATCAATCTAAAGGCAGCTTCTGATGAAATTCGTAAACGACTGCAAAAAGCTGAGGGCGGTGGCGTTTCAAAACAAGAACTTGCAGAAAATAAACAAGAGCTTGCTGCGGCAACTTTTGTTCATTTACACAATCACACCCAGTTTTCGGTTTTACAAAGTACAATCAGTATTCCTGCTTTGGTAAAAGCGGCTGCATCGCAAAAAATGCCAGCTGTAGCGATGACCGATCATGCTAATATGATGGGCGCTTTCCACTTTGTTAATGCAGTTTTAAATCATAATAAAGCCGCAGAAGCTAAGAATGCAGAGTTTTTCGTTTGCGATGATCACTTAAATAGAACAGCCAAAGATAACGGCTACCAAATGGTGCTTTTGGCGAAGAACAAAAAAGGCTATCATAATTTAGCCAAAATGTCATCCATCGCTTATACAAAAGGGTTCTATTATGTTCCACGTATTGATAGAAATGTAATTGAGCAGTACAAGGATGATATTATTGTATTGTCAGGGAACCTTTCGGGAGAGATTTCCAACAAGCTTTTAAACATGGGCGAAAACCAGGCTGAAGAAGCTTTGGTTTGGTGGAAAGAAAAATTTGGTGCAGATTTCTATGTAGAGGTTATGCGTCATGATCAGGAAGATGAAAATCGTGTTAATACCTCATTAATATCCTTGGCTAGAAAACACGATATAAAACTTGTTGCAACGAACAATACGTACTACATCAATAAAAAAGATGCGAATGCTCATGATATTTTGCTTTGCGTAAAAGATGGCGAAAAACAGGCCACACCAATCGGTCGTGGGCGAGGTTACCGTTATGGCTTACCGAATCAGGAATATTATTTCAAATCGGGCGATGAAATGAAAGCGCTTTTTGCCGATTTGCCCGAGGCGATTTTAAACATCCAGGAGATTGT
>SEDB01000623.1 GCA_004210715.1 Pedobacter sp. | reverse complement strand
ATTTCCCTTTCGTTTTCAGGCTTTCCTTTATCGGCACTTTGGCAAAGGCCATAAACTAAATAAAAACCGTCTTTTTTACTTCGGATACTGATTTTAGCATAACTTCTGCCCATCACCACTACTCCGGTTTGCTCGTTCTCCAATTTTGGGTTGGGTTTAAAATTAACTTTGGTGGTAACCGAAAATTCATCAGCAGGAAACTTTTGCATCAACAAATTGGGAACGTCCCAAAGATTTTTAGCTTCATCTGGAATTTTCGCTGTGTAAATTTTTAATACGCCTTTATTTGCATCGGGAAAAAGCCATGTAGCTTGCGGATTGGCCTGCCATTGCCATTGAAAACCCAATTTAGTAGATCCAAATTCATCGCTTTCTACGGGGGTTTCTATTGGATACGTTTTACCAACATTGGGTTTTTTGTAGATTAAAACAGGTTCTCCAATACCGTCTCTATCCTTGTCAATTCCAATTACAGGCCAATTATTGATCCATTTCATAGGTTGCAAATGAACCACTCTTCCATAAGCATCCTTATCCTGAAAATGCAGGAACCAATCTTCTCCAGTTTGGGTATTTACCCACGCCCCCTGGTGTGGGCCATTAATAGCAGATTTCCCCTGGTCCAAAACCACCTTTCTTTCATATGGCCCGTAAATATTTTTACTTCTTAAAACCAGTTGCCAGCCAGTAGAAACGCCACCTGCAGGAGCAAACAGATAATAATATCCGTTTCGTTTATATACTTTAGGTCCTTCAATTGTGGGGTCTAGCTCATGACCATCATAAACAATTCTCCCGGCTTCTGTTGCTTTTAAACCATCATTTGTAAGTGGCATAATGGCCAAAACACTTTTAATTCCGGCTCTGCTTCCAGCATAGGCATAAGCCAGATAAGCTTTGCCATCTTCATCCCAAAACGGACAAGGATCAATCAGGCCTTTGCCTGTAGCAACTAATTTTGGAGCAGACCAATCTCCTGTGATTGTTTTTGCTTTGGTAACATAAATTCCAAAATCAGGGTCAGGATAATAGATGTAAAATTCTCCATTTCGATAACGGATAGACGGTGCCCAAACGCCGTTTCCATGCTGCGTTTTTTCAAAATGCTCAAAAGGCGGTTGGCGTCTTAAAGCATGGCCGATAATTTTCCAGTTCACTAAATCTTTGGAGTGCAGAATCGGTAATCCAGGAATGGCATCAAAGCTGGAGGCAATCATGTAAAAATCATCTCCAACACGAATGGCATCAGGATCAGA
>SEDB01000140.1 GCA_004210715.1 Pedobacter sp. | reverse complement strand
CGTAACGTTGCAGGGCTTTCTTGTTTTACAGAATTCCCCAAAACAAATCAAGTAAACAGGCAGGGAACTAAACATTAGGGTTGAAAAGATTGAGTGTTTATCTATTGACCAGAACCCTTATTGAGCCATACAGGAATATGGGGATATGGTTTGGCTCCGGTCATAGGGTTGGTCTTTCGTCGTTGATCAGAGCATGTTTGTGGCCACCTAGACCTGATGGTACGAAAATCCTTTTTGGGCGGAACAATCTCTCCAAAAACTCCTTCGCTACCCAAAAAGATTGAAGGCACAGCAGGGCTGAAACCGACATTGAAACACAGGGGCCTGCTTTACAAATTAATTTTTAGTCGTTTAAAAATATGCTTTGGATCATTTTTGAAACTGATTCTATTCAAAAGTGTTAATAACATGAGGTTTGCGATAATATTTGGTTATCTTTGGCCTAACAATATATAAACACAAATAATGAGTTTTTTCGCAGATAAAAGAAGGGAAGTTATGGTGCATATTGAAAAATATATGCTGGAGATGATGGATACCTATCTTAAACCAATTGATACCAATTGGCAACCGTCAGATTTTTTACCTGATTCTACAAGTGAAAACTTTTATCAAGATATTAGAATTTTAAGAGAAAATGCAAAGGATCTTTCTTATGATTTAGTTGCAGTTTTGATTGGTGATACAATTACTGAAGAGGCCCTTCCAACTTATGAATCGTGGTTAGCTATGGTGCAGGGACCAAGTATGAAAGAAGATGGTGGATGGATGAAATGGAACCGTCACTGGACTGCTGAAGAAAATCGACATGGCGATTTATTGAACAAATATCTATATCTTTCTGGTCGTGTTGATATGCGCCAAATGGAGATTTCTACACAGTATTTGATTGCAGATGGTTTTGACATTGGAACCGGACATGATCCTTATAGAAATTTTATCTATACATCATTCCAAGAATTGGCTACCAATATTTCTCATAGGAGAGTAGCTTCACTCGCAAAAAAGGATGGGGATACGTTATTATCAAAAATGTGTGGTACTATTGCATCTGATGAAGCTAGACACGCTAAAGCTTATAAGGATTTCATGAATCGTATTTTTGAGGTTGATCCAAATGAAGCAATGATTGCATTTGAGGATATGATGCGTAAGAAGATTGTAATGCCAGCTCATTTCTTACGTGAGGTGGGATTGAAGATTGGTCAAACCTTTGGACATTTTACCGATGCGGCACAACGCTTAGGCGTTTATACAGCTGTTGATTACGTGGAAATTATGCAATCATTAATCGAAGATTGGAAAATTGAAGGTATGCGTGATCTGAATGAAACCGGCGAAAAAGCTCGTGATTACATTATGGCTTTACCAAATCGTTTGTTGCGTGTGGCTGAAAGAATGAAAAACCCAACGATCGATTATAAGTTTACCTGGATTGCTGGATAATAATATTCATAAAATATAAAAAAAAGGTTCTTTTCAATTTGAAAGGAACCTTTTTTTTTTGCTCAAATTTTCACTTACATGTTCCTTCGATATTGGCCACCAACTTCGTATAGCGCATTGCTAATTTGGCCTAGTGAACATACTTTACAAACCTCCATTAGTTGTTCGAAAATATTCTCACCTGCTATAGCCGACTTTTGAAGTTGTTTCAATAAATCAGCGGATTTATTATTATTTCTATCTTGAAACTTTTTTAAAGCGGAAATTTGGTATTGTTTTTCTTCTTCTGTTGCTCTAATTACTTCTCCTGGAACAATTGTAGGTGAACCATTTTTATTTAGAAAGGTGTTCACTCCAATGATGGGATATTCACCAGTATGTTTTAAGGTTTCGTAGTACAAACTTTCTTCCTGAATTTTTCCACGTTGATACATCGTTTCCATTGCGCCTAAAACACCACCTCTATCGTTTATTCGTTTAAATTCATGTAATACCGCATCTTCTACAAGATCGGTTAATTCTTCAATAATAAAAGCGCCCTGTAAAGGATTTTCATTTTTCGCTAAGCCCAATTCCCGGTTGATGATCAATTGAATTGCCATTGCTCTTCTTACTGATTCTTCTGTAGGCGTAGTAATGGCCTCATCGTAAGCGTTCGTATGGAGTGAATTACAATTATCATAGATTGCATATAGTGCCTGAAGTGTAGTACGGATATCATTAAAATCAATTTCCTGGGCATGCAACGATCTTCCTGATGTTTGAATATGATATTTTAATTTTTGTGAACGATCATTGCCTTTGTACTTATTTTTAATTGCTTTTGCCCAGATTCTCCTTGCAACCCGACCAATTACTGCGTATTCAGGATCTATTCCATTAGAGAAGAAGAAGGAAAGGTTGGGCGCAAAATCATCAATGTGCATGCCTCTACTTAAGTAGTACTCCACAAATGTAAACCCATTACTTAAGGTAAACGCCAACTGGGAGATTGGATTTGCACCAGCTTCAGCAATGTGATAACCTGAAATGGAAACAGAGTAGAAATTGCGAACTTTTTCATCAATGAAATATTTTTGAATATCGCCCATCATTCTTAAAGCAAATTCGGTAGAAAAGATACAGGTATTTTGAGCCTGATCTTCTTTTAAAATATCCGCCTGAACGGTTCCACGAACTGAACTGATTGCTTTGGCTTTAATTTGAGCGTAAATATCAGCGGGTAAAACTTCATCACCCGTAACGCCTAAAAGCATTAAACCCAACCCATCATTTCCTTCAGGCAATTTGCCATCATAAGAAGGCTTTTCTATGTTTTTGGTTTTGTAAATGGTATCTATTTTTGTGTTTATTTCATCCTCCAAGCTATTTTCAACGATATATTTTTCGCATTGCTGATCAATTGCGGCATTCATGAAAAAACCTAATAACATTGGGGCAGGTCCATTGATGGTCATCGAAACTGATGTGGAAGGTGCACATAGATCAAAACCTGAATAAAGTTTTTTCGCATCATCTAATGTTGCAATGCTTACCCCAGAGTTTCCAATTTTGCCATAAATATCAGGGCGGATGTGTGGATCTTCGCCATAGAGTGTTACAGAGTCAAATGCTGTGGACAATCTATGCGCTGGTTGACCTAAGGAAACATAGTGAAAACGCTTGTTTGTTCTTTCAGGTCCACCTTCACCGGCAAACATTCGGGTTGGGTCTTCTCCATCGCGTTTGAGTGGGAATACACCTGCTGCATAGGGAAATTCTCCTGGTAAGTTTTCAGTTAATAACCATCGTAGAATATCTCCCCAATCTTCATAACGTGGCAATGAAACTTTCGGGATATTCAGTTTTGAGAGTGATTCGTAAAATAGTGGCTGTCTGATTTCCTTGTCACGAACTTTGTATATAAAAAATTCTTCTTTATACGCTTTTTTGGTTTCGGGCCATTGGCGAAGCAAACGTTTACATTCTCCATCGAGTTGCTCTTCAAAAAATAAATAGGCATCTTTCAACCCATCGCCCAAGCTTAAGGAGTGATTTTCTTCGGCCAAATCCATCACACCTTTTAACTGGTACATTTTTCTAGCTATTTTCGACTGTTTATCAACCCATTCGGCATACATATGACTAGACTCCGCGATTTCTGCGAGGTAACGAATTCGATCTGGTGGAATAATATAAATCTTTTCTGACTGATCTGATGTCAATTCCATTTTGGCTTTGAAATCCGTTCCTGTCTTTAATTTTATTTGCTCCATTAAGGCAACAAATAAATTATTCATTCCCGGATCATTGAATTGGGATGCCATTGTTCCGTAAACCGGAATTTCATCATCCTTGGCATCAAAAATATTGTGGTTACGCTTGTATTGTTTTCTTACGTCACGCAACGCATCCAAAGCGCCTCTTTTATCAAATTTGTTGATGGCCACAAGATCGGCAAAATCAAGCATGTCGATTTTTTCCAGCTGGGTGGCTGCTCCAAATTCTGGGGTCATCACATATAAGGAAACATCACAATGCTCCGTAATTTCTGTATCAGATTGACCGATACCAGAAGTTTCCACGATAATTAAATCATAGCCTGCAGCTTTACAGATATCAATACTTTCCTGAACATTTTTAGATAATGCCAGGTTAGCCTGACGTGTAGCCAAAGAACGCATATAAACTCTGGGATTGTTGATGGCGTTCATTCTAATCCTGTCGCCTAATAGTGCCCCACCAGTTTTCCTCTTTGATGGATCGACAGAAATGATGGCAAGTGTTTTGTCTTTAACCTCCACTAAAAATCTGCGGACCAATTCATCGACTAAAGAAGATTTACCCGCTCCTCCTGTTCCAGTAATTCCTAAAATTGGAGCATTGTTATTTTTGGATAACTCTTTTAGTTCATTAACAAATGCCTGCGCACCTTCCGGATCATTTTCAGCAACTGTTATTGCTCCAGCAATTGCTTTAATTTCTTTATTTGGAATGGTTTGGAGTTCATTTGTAATTTCAGTTTTGGTTACAAAATCTGTTTTAATTAACATGTCATTAATCATCCCTTGCAAACCCATTTTGCGACCATCATCAGGAGAATAGATTTTGGAAATTCCGTAAGCTTCTAATTCATCAATTTCTGTTGGAAGAATTACACCACCGCCGCCTGCGAAAATTTTAATGTGCCCAGAACCTCGTTCTTGCAATAAATCGTACATATACTTAAAATATTCGATGTGACCGCCTTGATAAGAAGTCATGGCAATTCCTTGCACATCTTCCTGTATGGCACAATTTACCACTTCATCAACCGAGCGGTTATGACCAAGATGGATAACCTCTGCACCCGAAGATTGGAGAATCCGGCGCATGATATTTATGGTTGCATCATGACCATCAAATAAAGCGGCTGCAGTTACAAAACGAATTTTATTTGTTGGCTTATATATTTCTACTTGTTGCATACGATAGGATTTATGGCATTACAAAATGAAATTCTGTAATACTTGTTCTGAATATATTTGGTTCAACAAATGTAGCAAATACTTGTAATGTGAGGCTTTTATAATGGTATTGATACTCTTTATAAACAAGAAAGCCACCTTTTTGAGGTGGCTTAAATTTCTATTTGTTTGTGATTTCAGTAATCGGTTCTCCGACAGTGCCATTTGGCATTTGGATATGTAATAGTGCAGCCAAGGTTGGCGCAATATCTGTCATGTAATGTGTTTTATTCGTGGCGCCAGGTTTAATTCCCCAACCCATAAATACTAATGGGATATGTGCATCATAAGGATTCCAATTGCCGTGAGTGGTTCCAGTACTGCTTCCATTAAACCAATTTGGATTTAAAATATAGTATAAATCACCACTGCGGCGAGCGTTATAACCATTTGTGATCATTCTTTTCTGAACTTCAGGTAGCGTTGCTAAAGAAACTCGTGAAACATCAACTACGTTTGCAAACCCATCTAATCTTTTCAAGAATTCGATTGAAGCTGCTTTAATTACATCGAAACTTACACTTCCATTGTCGGTTTTATCATGATCAAAATGAATTTGATTATTCATCGATTTTAGAACCACATTGTTAACCTTGAATTTCTCATTTAAAAAAGCATTTAATTTAAAAACGATATCTCTATCACTCACAATACCTGCAGGAAGTTTATTTTCTTTCATAAAGCCAGGAACGTGTGCAACAGCATGATCTGCACTTAAAAATACAGTGTAATTCCCTCTACCTACTTTTTTATCTAAATAATTGAAGAAATCTTCAAAATCTTTATCTAAACGTAAATAGGTATCCTCAAGTTCAACAGAATTTGGTCCGTAAGCATGGCCAACGTAATCTGTTGAAGAACAGCTTACAGCAAGGAAATCAGTAATGTTATCTTGTCCCAAATCTTCTGATAAAATTGCAAGTTTTGCTAAATCCAAGGTAATGGTATTGCCATAAGGTGTGCTTCTGATGGCGTCAAAATTTTTATCGATATTTTGAGCTAAAAGATGAGGGAATGTACTGTTTTTACCTTCGTATGCTTTTTCATCAGCTGTGCTGTTGGTATAGGTATTAATTGGATACATGGTTTCCCAATTTTTTGCATAGAACTTATTTGCAAGTTTCATTTTATTATAATCAGCAATCCACAT
>SEDB01000622.1 GCA_004210715.1 Pedobacter sp. | reverse complement strand
TCAACATCAGCTATGCTGATCTTTTTGCTTGTTGTTCTGCCAGATGTTGGATAAAAAGAATGTCGGTTTACACCTTTGAATTTCATTTTTATGCCATTCACGTAAACACCGTCACGTTCTTTAACTTCAACCGTTCTAAACCCTATTTTTTTAGCAATCTGATGAATTGGTTTTCCGTTTTTACTTAACGTAAAAGTTGCAGTATAAAGGTTGGGAAACTCCGACGACCAAAGTGAGGGACTCTTAAACTGTTGTTCGATTTTGGTTAAACCCGATGTAATTTTCGCGGTAAAGTCATTGCCAAATTTCTTACCATTTTTATCTGTTAATTCAATCGAAATTTTATCAGCCTGACCTTTAATGAAAACATTAGCCGTTAAAATCCCATTTGCTTTAGCATCAAGTTGCACCCGATCGATGTAAGTTTGGGGCAAAGCTTCCAGATAAACAGGTCTGAAAATACCGCCAAAAATCCAGAAATCGGCTTTCCGTTCTGCTTCATTAACCGATTGATTAGCTGAATGTTTAGAGACTTTTACTTCAAGCAAATTTTCTCCCATCTTTAATAGTTTAGAAATATCATATTTAAACACATAAAATGAACCTTGATGAATTTCTCCCGCTAATTTTCCGTTAATTTTAACTTCAGTATCCGTCATCGAACCCTCAAAAACAATATTGATTTTTTGGTTTTTCCAATCAGATGGAACGGAGAATTTGTATTTATAAAGTCCTTGTTCCTTGCCTTTATTTGCTTCTTTATTGAAACCGTAATTGTACTTTCCAAAACCTTGTAATTCCCAGTTTGACGGCACAGGAATGGTTGTCCATTTGCCAGAATTCATTCCGTCGGTACAAAAGAAATCCCAGTTTACGGTGTTGTCATTTCCCGTTCCCGATAGATATAATTTTTGCGTTTGCTGTGCTTTTACAAAGCAGAACATCGTTATTAAACACAAGAAAAGTATAAATCTGCGTTTCATTAATTGGTTTTAAATTGGTTGGTTAATGGATTATCAGTACGGAAAGGCAAAGCTGGCAAGCCATTGTAATAAAAATTTCCCATTGGATTTTCTGTCCAGTTGTAACGTACGGCTTTGGGTTCTGCAATTTCTTTTGAGGATACGATAACCTTTCCATCTTTCAAAATCGCATCTGCATTAACGAACTTGCCGTCTTTTGAGGCAATTGTGAAGCCTGTTAATGAAGATGAATTACCTGAATCTGTATAATCAAAATCAAGGAAAGCTTTACCATCTTT
>SEDB01000139.1 GCA_004210715.1 Pedobacter sp. | reverse complement strand
GGAATGTTCCAAAACCCAAAAAGCTGGGCGGGATGGGTTAACTTTTTTGAATCGAAAGGCTATCAATGCATTGTTCCGGCATGGCCTTACCATGATGGAGAACCAGCAGATTTAAGAAATCATATACCCGAAAAGTTAGGCGATTTAGAATTGGATGATATTATTACCCCAATTGAGACCGAAATTTTAAAACTAGATGAGAAACCAATCGTGATTGGTCACTCAGTTGGCGGTTTAATTGCCCAGTTATTGTTAGCCAGAGGCGTAGTAAGTTCAGCAGTGGCAATTTGTTCAGTTGCACCTAACAAAATGATCACTTTCGACTGGTCTTTCTTTAAAAATGCAGCAACGATTGCAAACCCGTTAAAAGGTAACGATCCTATACCAATGGATTTAGAAACTTTTAAAGGTGCTTTCGCCAATACCTTAACTGATGAGCAAGCAAAGATAGAATTTGAAAAAACTGCAACCCCAGATAGCAGAAATGTTTTTAGAACCTGCATGACCGACGCTGCAGATATTGATGTAGAATTGCCACATGCACCACTCCTGCTTATCTCCGCATCTGAAGATATGATTTGCCCGGCTTCGTTAATTGAAAAAGAGCAACACGCCTATACAGATGAGGGTAGTATAACCGACTTAAAAGAATTCCAAGGCAGAAGCCATTATATATGTAACGAACCTGGTTGGGAAGAAGTGGCAACCTATACCGAAGATTGGATTGCAAGACAATTTGGAGATCAGCAGATAACTGAAGATACAAAGCAGATTTAATACATAATTGATTGAAACGCTCATTTAACGATGAGCTTTTTTTTTATTTTTTGCTTAAAGCAAAACATGCTATTTTAAATTTATCGAAACTTTAAAAAGTTAACGGTGTTGATTTTTTAAAGAATATATATGAAACTTACCCATTTTACTTTAGCGGCATTAGCCTTAACCTTTTTTTTAAGTTGCAGCAATTCAAAAAAAAATAGTTCCAATGATTCGGATACTGCAACGATAAACAGCACCACAGAAATCACAAGTAGCGATAACTCCACGAAATTAGATAGTGCAAGCATTAAATTTTTAAGAGATGCTGCAATCATTGAGATGGCCAACATAGAAATTGGCAATAAAATTATTCAGCTTGGTACAACGAATGATATTTTAATGTTTGCCAAAACATTGGTTAAAGATCAAACAGCATCAGGCAATGCTTTAAAAAACTTAGCAGCAAAAAAAGGATTTGAATTACCTAAAACATTACCCAATGAGCAAATTCAAACGATTAAACGATTGGAAACTTTTAGAGAGGATGGTAAAAATGAGTTTTTTGTTGACACGATGATCAAAGATTATCAAACCACAATAGACATTTTTGCAGAAGCGGCTAAATCAACAGATCCGGATATTGCCGCGTTTGCTGAATTAAAAAAACCCACTTTACAAAAGCATTATGATGAAGTAATCAAGATTAAAAAGAAGATTATCGAATCAAAGGCTGGTCAGGGCGAAGACCCACTGAAAAAGAGCGATCAGAAAAATTTCGAGAAAAGCTCTTAAAAAAATCTTTAATTAATGAATAAGATTTTTCACCACAAAAGCTACTTCAACTATTTCATCATGGAAAAAAGGCTGAATAAATGAAAAAACTGTTGCCAATATAAAAGCAACTAAAATACAATAGAAACTAGCCTTCGTGCTATATTCCATTTGTTCTGGTCTTCTGCCTTGTTCCATTTTAAAATTATAGGGATAGTGATATCAAGACAATAAATAATTAAAAATGTTTTTGCGACTGAGAAATATTGATCAATCGCGTAAAAAAAATCAAAAAAATATGGCAATAAACACTACAAACAAAACCTATCATCTTTTAATTGATGCTGTAAGAGCGGCCGGAATGGGATTAGGAATTTACTTAACCAAACCAACTTTGGAGAAAAGGTTATCAAAAAGCTTCAATTTGGTAGATGCCAGTGTTAACAAAACGCTGAAACATGCTCCAGAACGAAAACTCTCCAACCCCATCAGTTTTGAATTAGCGGGATTGGGTGGAATAGCGGCTTATAAAATTTACAAAGGACTTAAAAAGAAAAAGAAAGCTAATATTGTAGAAGGTATATTTTTAACAACTGTAATGGCTGCAGCATTGGTCTATACCATCAATTTAGCTACAACAAAATCAGCAAATAAATAAATTTTGGGACACTTTAAATGTCCCAAAATTTATTTATGATTAATCAATGCTAGAATACCAGTTGATAGGATATGATCGAAGGCTCATTCCATCACGTTCAACATGGTAAAGAATAATAGGTATAGTGAAGTCGATCATGCGCTCTACCTTTTTAGATAAACGTCCTAAAAAATCGATGCTGGAGATGCCTTCTTTTAAGTGAACATAGATCACTGTTGGCGTTTTAAATTCAAAACGATCAATCATTCCTGGCCATTCATTTCTAATGCGGTTAAGGAAATTAGGAATTTTAACATATTCTTTATTTTTTTCCATGTCTCAATGATTTATAGCTTAAAATAGCGAAACATTTCCGCTATATAAAAAGATTTAGAAACCACAACAACTTTTTTACAATCTTAAGCTCTATTTAAAACACAATTGTTACTCGGAAAAACAATTAACCGCATTTAGCTCCGTATTTATACGCAATCAAAATAGTCTGGAAATTATAATTTCGTGAATCAATTTATCCAGGTTAAATGAGAAAGCGGATTTTGATACTTGATGACGATCACTCTAATGCTGATGTACTAACTTTCATTATGAAAGAAGATGGCTTTGAAGCTTTGTCTATTTTCTCTGTGGCAGATTTATTACCAACTATTAAAATGTTTAATCCACATTTACTTTTTTTAGATATAAACCTGGGGCATTTTGATGGTAGAATAATATGCAATTACTTAAAGAAAAACCCGGAAACGCAACATCTGCCAGTCATTCTCATTTCAGCAATGTTACCCAATCAAATTCAAGAAATAGTTTCGAATGAAGATGGTTTAATCAATAAGCCTTTTGAAATAAACGAGGTGAGTAAAATGGTAAAAAAACTACTTAGGTAATAATGTTAAGCCTATAAAAAAATTAGCAAATTCTTAAGGCAAAAAGTAGAACTACGCAATATTATACTCAAATTAAAAAAGGCTGATTTTTGGGATAAAAAATCAGCCTTTTTATTAAACCGCATAACCATTTAGGATAGAAAACCGAACCAGTGCAGCCGTATTTTTACAACCCGTTCTATCAATGAGTGCTTGTCGTAAACCTTCAACTGTTCTTCTGCTTAAAAACAATTTATCAGCCATTTCCTGGTTAGTCATTCCCTCGCTAATTAATCTCAAGACACTCAATTCTCTTTCAGAAAACTGAAACCTGTGCCCTTGTTCGGGAGACAACATAACAAGCTGTCTGTTAAATCTTTCCAATATAGAAATACATAAACTAGATGATACATATTTATGTCCTTTCATCACATGTTGTAAACAAAACAACAGTTCATCTGCATCAACGCTTTTTAATAAATAGCCATTTGCACCTGCCAAAAAAGCATTGGAAGGATATTTTTCATCTTCTAAAACACTTAAAAGTACAATTTTGATGTTTTTAAATTTCTTTTTGATCATCGGAATCATTTCAATCCCGTCTATTTCAGGCATTAAAACATCAGACAAAATGATATCAACCTGAATACCAGTATCTATTAAATCAAGCAGCTCCCGTCCATTTGCTACATCAGCAACAACTTCAACCGATTCGTATTTATCCATAAGTGCGGTAAGCGATTCACGCATTAAGTGATGGTCATCTACCAGGATTATTTTGATCATAAACCAAATATAATTGAAGGAATGTAATTCAGAAAACAGCCTATTTTAAATAAGCCCAATTCATACTCATTTTGTGGTAATTCCAGTATTTATTTGGGTAATTCTACATAAAATGTAGTACCCTTTCCAGTTTCAGTTTCGAACCAAATTCTGCCACCATGGAGCTTTACAATGTTGTGAATTATTCCCATTCCCAAACCTCCAGAATCCAGACCAACCAGCCCTGCTCGAAATCCTTTTTCTCCCCTTTCGAACAAAGTATCTCTCAATGCTTCCGGAATTCCCCTTCCGTCATCACTAACAGTAATTAATACTGTTTCCCCGTTATCTTTAGCTGTGATGCCTATTGTACCATTTTCATCGGTAAATTTGATGGCGTTTGATACCAGGTTGTTAATTACCTGAAGAAATTTCATACCATCAATAGCAATGTATATTTTATCTTGATCACTGCTAAATTTAAAATTCCGAACATCTCTCAGCCTCGATCTTCTGTAGTAACGCAAGGCATCCTTTAGCTCCCAGATGAGCTCAACCCTGTCTTTTTTTATTTCTACTTCATTTGATTTGATGAACTCGTGATTGATTACGCTTCTCACTAACCTGGTATTTCGATCACACATATCCATAATAAACTGAAGCGACTCTTGCAGGCTTTTGTCACCGCTTTTTAGTACATTTTTTTCCATTGACGAAGCCGTAAGTTTCATCATACCCAGTGGCTCTTTTAAATCGTGAGAAAGTACTTCGAGCGTAATATTTTTCCGATAATTTATTTGTTCAATATGCAGTTTATTATGTTTCTCGGCAGTAATATCCTCGGCTATACCGCAGATGATTACATCTGTAAACTTAATGGGATATAAAGATACCTTAATATACTTCTCTCTGGATTCTGGAAAGGCCAATCGAAACTCATATTTTTTGGGTTCCATATCCAGCAAACATTCTTCGTAACAAGAGGCAATGTGCTCCTGATCATCAGGATGCACTGCTTGTAGAAGAAGGTTGGGTTGTTCTGTTATGGTTTCTTTATCGATTTCCCAAATTTTTGCCAAGCCTGAATTAATATATTCGAAATGTTCAGTTTGCAAATGATAGATGAAGTAACCATCACTAGAACTTTCCCCAATTTGATAAAATAACTCGTTGCTTATTTCTTTCATTTGGTTGTTTTAATTAGGTTGATAGCGCAAATCAGAAACGCAAAAGATGATGAAATGGTTTTAATATTTTGCAAAATGCGTATTAACGCCCCATCAGTGAAATATTGATGTTAACAATTATTTCGTCTGGAATATAAAGTGATAGCAAAATCCAAAAAATTAATGAGTGCCAATTGATATTGATTCGTAACTTTACAGCATGACGATGCAAGAACTTGAAGATTTAGAAAATTTTTTCACCAATGCAGGCAAGCAACCTGTTCCGATTTTTTTGAATCAAGCAACTGAGATTACAGATTATGATCACTTTTTGCAAAGTCATTTTCAACCACTAAAAGCTAACCTTACTTCAAAAGTTAACCAACCGCTTATTTACAGGTTAAAGACTTTAAAATTGCTCATTGAAGCCAACGCTTAATTTATTTATGATCGGTATGGCCTAAATCCATTTCAGGGCTAACATGATCGCGAACCAAACGCTTCAATTCTTTGATTTCCGGAAATCGTTCCATCGCCTTTCGGTCAAAAATCAACTGATCGTTTACAGATACATAAAAAGCTCCGCCCGTTTCACTAGGCACCAACATTACGCCTTTAATCTCATCGGTAAAAGTATTTAGTAATTCTTGCGCCATGTAAGCAGATCTAAGCATCCAGCCACATTTCGGGCAATATTCAATAGTGATGGTGGGTTTCATTTTGCCAAGATAAAAATATCTTTCCATAAGATTAGTACGGCATGTGTTAGCCTAAATCCGGCAGATTTATTTTTTAATATAGATTTAAAAAATTATCAACTATATTGGCAAAAGTTGGTTATTCTAATCAGTATTATCCTATTATTTATGACGAAGAACATCTTTATTGCATCTGCAGAGCCCTATACCGGAAAATCAGTGATCGCATTTGGTATGATCAACATGCTATTGGCTAAAACCCAAAAAGTAGGTTATTTTAAGCCCATCATTGCACTAGAAGATCCCAATAAAAGAGATGAGCATGTTGAAGCCATGCTAGACTACTTTTCACTTCCGATTCGCTATGAAGATGCCTTTGCATTTACGCGACAGGATATGCTCCACCAGGCTGAAGACAGCGGAACGATTATCAATACCAT
>SEDB01000138.1 GCA_004210715.1 Pedobacter sp. | reverse complement strand
ATCAACTTAAAGGATGATAAAACTTACCCATGGATTATTGTAAAAAACGAACCATATCCGCGAATTTATTGGACCAGAAAGGTAATTAAGGATGGTTCAACCTATTTCGGCCCTTATGGATCGATTGGCATGATGCATACGATTTTGGATTTGATAAAGGAAACCTATCCGTTAAGAACCTGCTCCCTTCCATTAAACGATAAAAATATTTCGGAAGGAAAGTTCAAGGTTTGTCTGGAATATCAGATTGGGAATTGTAAAGGGCCTTGCCAGGCTTATCAGAGTGAAGTTGATTACGATCAAAATATTGTTGAGATTAAAGAGATTTTAAACGGTAAAATCGGCAATGTGATTCGCGATGTTAAAGGCATAATTAAAACGGCATCAGAAGAATTGAACTTCGAACTGGCACATCAATATTCCAGAAAACTTCAGGTTTTAGAGAAATATCAAAGTAAATCTACAGTTGTAAATAGTGCGATAACCAATGTAGATGTTGTAAGCATTGCTTCTGATGAGCGTTATGCTTTTGTAAATTATTTCAAGGTGATGAATGGAACGATTATTCAAACCCAAACCATTGAAATTAAAAAGCAGCTGGATGAAAGTGATGACGAACTTTTAATCACTGCGATGTTGGAATTTAGAACGAAATTCAATAGTACATCAAAAGAAATTATTGTTCCTTTTGAACTTTCATTGGAAGATGAACGCTTAAAATTTACTGTTCCTAAACTCGGAGAGAAAAAGAAATTGTTGGAGTTATCACAGAAAAATGTGCTGTTTTTCAAGAAAGAGAAGCTCAACCAGTATGAAAAACTTAATCCTGATTTAAGAACCGATCGCATATTAACCACGATGCAAAAGGATTTGCGATTAACGCAATTACCTAAACACATTGAATGTTTTGATAACTCTAAAAAGATTAGAAGAATTGTTCTACCCTGGAGACTCTTTTCCACTTTACCTCGATAAAAAATCTGAAACGTTGAAAGTAATTCAACAACTCCGTGATGAAGCGCACAGATTTGGAATAACCTTCCACCGTAAAAAACGTGACCAGGGAACATTAAAAACTGAACTGGAACAAATAGAAGGGATTGGTAAAACGACCGCAGATAAGTTATTGAAACATTTCAAATCTGTTAAAAAGATTCGAGAAGCTACAGAAAAAGAATTGAGCGAAGTATTGAATAAAAAGCAGATGGTTACTTTGCAAGAGTATTTTAAGCAAGTGTAAATCAATCGAAAATAAACATCATTGCGAGGTATTAAACAATCCTAATACTTTAGGTTTTGATAATTGCAATAGCTTAAGATTGCTTCGTATCACGCAATGACGATGTGTGAAAAACATAAAAGCTTCGATTTACATCGAAGCTTTTATGTTTAGTATTCCCAAAGTCCTTGTTCGTAATCAAGAACAGATTTTTTAATCCTTTCTGATTCATACAATCTTTGTCTTGGATCGGAAATAATATCTCTCAGCTTGTTATCGCCTGGATTAGATTCCTTAACAATATAACTGCTAAATAAACGACGGATAAAGAAATCATCGAAACTTAAAGTTGATGCATCATTGTTGGTATTAACCAAACGTTTTTTAGTTAGAAGTTCTCTGGCTTCTGGATAGTACACCCAAAAAACTGGTTGCCATTGCTTCGAAACTTCATTATACTTCATTGGAGCGACACCAACAATACGTGGTTCAAAAATGGAACGCTTTACATCAAAAATCCAATCTTCTTTGATTCTGAATTTCAAGAATGATTCTGGATTAAGGTCATTTGCAACGGTTTTCACAGTACCTGCTTTAGCATCTGTAACTTCCACTGTTCCTGCAGCCGCCATCATGGCAGAATCAGCAGTCATTGGCGTATTGAAAGCATCATCTTCATTTAAAACACTATCAATTGGTGCATAAGCAGTTAATTCTTCTGATTTTATTGCTGATAATAATACATCGATTAATCTTGATTTTGGAGATTTCAATGCAGAATTTACTGTATCTCTTAAATCAATTTCTCTCCAAATACGCTTAGCATAAAAAACATCTTCCTCACGTACATCAGCCAATGGCACCATCTCCGTACTGTCAATATCTCTACGAGCATAAAAACCATCCTTAGGTGGAACCTTTAACTTTTTCTTGGCAACTTTAACTGGCGCTGCAACTGTATCAGCAACTGGTGCTGCAACTGTAGTTTTTTTAGGCGCTAACTTCGTTGGTTTCTTTTGAGCAAAAGCCAACGTAGCAAATAAAGCTAAAACAATGATGCTTACAATCCTTTTCATCTTTTTCTTATTTAACACTGAATGCTAATGAAGGTAAAACATTCTGGCGCCCATCAGGACCAACAGAAACGATATCTTCAAAAAATACTCTGGTACCAGGGGTTACAGAATTGATTGCCGCTTTCACAGCGCCGGCAAAACTTCCACCACTACCAGAAATAGTAACCGCGTCTGAGCGTGGTTTAATAACTGTTAACTTGTAACGTTGAATTTTAAATTTAACATCAAAAGGGAAATCATCTAAATCTGCTTCGATTTCTGATTCACTTTTCAATTGAACTGATGCGATATCGCCCCCAGCTCTTCCACCAACTTTAGCAACTGGCTTTGGAATAGCTTTAACCCTAAATTTTTGAGCACCTAGGCTTACGGTTTTACCCGCATTGGTTGCGCTCACATTAATAGAAACTTCACTACCAACCTGTCCACCTGAAACATTCACATTATAGTTTCCATTTGAGCCAGACATTGAGCCAGCCGAAATAGAAGCACGAACACTTTCTAATGGGAAACCTGCAGCTGATACGGTAAATGGGTTTGGAATACCAGCGTAAATCACGTTCATTTTTGTTGATGAAACAGTTGCTGATGGTTTTGCCACCTGATATTTCTGAGGCTGGGTTTTGTATTCTTTCACTTGTCCATCAGTTTGACGAACGCGAATAGTACCCACCCAAGTAAACTCACCTACACTGCTTGTTCCGCCTGTGTACGTTCCTTTACCTTCTTTGATAGACAATTTATTTCCGTTAACTGTGATATCAGGTGTTGACCTTGAATCACTTGCTGTTAAAAATACTTCAGCAGTATACGGCTGACCTTGAATCACATAAGATGTTGGTGCAACAGCTACAGCAGCAAACTGATCCAAGTTAACTTGCGCTTTATCCATATTTCCGAATAACTTTTTAACTACTTCTGCTTCTGCATTTTTAGTGTCAGCTTGTAGTTTTGTTAAAATAGTCATTGCAGCCGTTAAAGGTGTTCCTTCACCAAAATAGGTAGATTGCCAATTTCCTTTTCTTTTTCTTTCAGGATCTTTAGCCTCTAAAGAAAAAGCTACAGTTGCTCTATCTGCAGGATCTAATAAAGAGATTAATTTTTCTCTGGTAGCATTAATTCTTTTCTTTAATTCATCAGCTTTCTTTTGGTTGATCATGATGTCTTGAGCAATATCCTGATTAGATCTGTTTACCAAATCATCAGTTTCAGGATCAATACCATCGCCAGCTGTTGTAAATTCTTTTTTAATGCTTTCAATGTAATTGTTCAACTCATCAGCTGCAGCTTGTGCTTGTTTAGCCCTTTCATAAATAGGTTGAGCACGAGCTGGCTCTTCTTTCAATTTCGAGTTTTCGAAAGCAGAAAAAAGCTGATTAATACTGGTGTTTACATTGTTTTTAGAAGTATCCAAACTATCATTGATATTTTTGAATGCATCTAAAATTGTATCTGATACGTTTAAGGCCAACATCGCTAACAATACCAAATACATGATATTGATCATCCGCTGCCTTGTTGTTTCTTTTCCGCCTGCCATATTTTATGTAGCTTTCTATCTAAAATTAAAAACTAAATAAATTACACACGTGGGCCATTCATAGCCGATAGCATATTGCCATAAATCGAGTTAAGTGAAGCTAAGTTTTTAGCCAGCTTATTAACCTCTTCTTTAAACTGCTTCGAATCTTCCATCGATTCGTTAAAGTTTTGCATGGTTAAAGATAAGTTACTATAGAACTTATTCATCGATTTTAAGTGTGCGCTTGAATCTTGTAACTCTAGTTCGTATACCGCGTTTAAGGCTGATAAGTTTTTAGCTAAATTATTAACCTGATCGTGATAGGCTTGAGAATCAACATTGCTATCGCCCATTGCTTTTAAATTTGCTGTAGCTTTTTCAAAAGAAGCGCTTAAGTTATCAAAACCGGCAGAAGCTGTTTTTACTTTACTTGTAAATTCATTTGTTGCGGTTGATGCGTCAGCAACGTTAGAGATGGTTGCTACCTTATCACCAAAGGTACGTAAACCTGTACCTAAACTTTCAATCAATTCAGGTCCGATTTTAGCATCCGATAATAATTTGTCTAATGCTGCAGTGTTACCAGCTGAAACAGGTGCGGCAACTGGTCTTGCTGATACTGTTGGCAATTCTCCTTTGTAATCTTCCTTCAACTCTGGATAAACTCGTTCCCATGCTGGTTCTGGTTCTGGTGGAAAAAATCCGGTTAAGAAGAATAATATCGCTTCTACCCCAAGACCAATACCAATCATATAGTTACCCACAATTCCTCCAATGTGAAGAATTTTAAATAACGCTCCTACAATTACAATACTTGCTCCCCATGAAATCGCTACGTGTAACCAGCTTGGTTGTTTCTTTGCTGCCATAAAATTTTAATGTTTTTCTTTAAGTTTTAGTTTTGTTTGGTTTAATTTCTTAAATCAGTACCTGGGTAAGATGAAACGCATCTAAAACCAATGTAAGATCTTTGTGTATCCTGGTATTCGTATGTTGAAACAGCGTTTTGAAGAAAATAACCTGTATCCTTCCACGAACCACCTTTAACTATTTTACGTTTCTTGTATTTACTATCACTTGCACTTGCATCGTAAGTAAAATTCGGACTTAAATCGTGTAATAACGGAGCAGCACCTTTATTATAAGCAGTGATTGTCCATTCTGAAACGTTTCCAGCCATATTATACAAGCCATAATCGTTAGGGAAATATGAATTTACACCAACAGTATAAATACCGCCATCACTAGAATAGTCTCCTCTACCAGGTTTAAAATTGGCTTGTAAACATCCTTTTGTATTTCTAATGTAAGGGCCTCCCCACGGGTATTTAGTTTTCGTATTACCACCCCTTGCTGCATATTCAAATTCAGTTTCAGCTGGTAACCTGTAATCAGATCTTGATCCAACAGGCATTTTTCTTGCCTGAGCAACACCATCATACAATCTTGTTCTCCATTGAGAAAATGCTTTTGCTTGTTCCCAACTTACACCTACAACCGGATAATTATCATAAGATGGGTGGCTGTAATAAGCACGAACCATCGGATCATTCATCGAATAAGAATAATCTGTTTTCCAAACCATTGTATCAGGATAAATAGCCACATTATACCTGTCAATATAATCCTGGCGTTTGCTGTTAGGGTTTTTATGCCCTAGAGCAGCTTTATCCATATTTAGCTCTGCGTAAGAATATTCTAGTTTACGAACATCAATTTCCTTTTTGCCTGGAAGCGCATCTAAACCTGAATAGTACATTCCATCCAATTGGCTGGCTTGTGCACCATTAGCTCCCCTACCCCTATTGCGCCAAATATTAGCTCCGTTAGTCCCAACCGCTCTCCAGTTGATATATTTTTCTCCTCCAACCTGAGCCGCTGCGTTTCCTCTTGGATTCATCATAAACTGTTGTGGATTGCCCATCATGGCAATAGCAATAGAATCGCGAACCCAATTGGTAAACTGGCGATACTCTGCGTTAGAAATTTCTGTTTGATCCATGAAGAAAGCAGGAATAGTTGTCATTCTGCTAGGTCCATTTTGCGAAAAGGTAATATCTTCATCAGAACCACCCAAAGGCGTGTGCCCTGGTGGAATGTAAACCATACCTAAAGGAATTCTGTTGTTTCTGAATTTTTTGTTGGGAGCACCGACTAGCTCGCCGCCACCGCCATGGCCACAACTTGCTAGCAATACAGTTATACCCACAATAGCTAGAAGGTAGATTTTCTTCATATTTTTTATAGTGTGCAAAGCACGATTAGGAGCAATTTTATCAAAAATCATTGAAATTATCAACAATTGCAAATATTTTACGTTAAATCGTTTGTTTAAAGCGAATACAGCTAGTTTTAGCACTGCCTCGCCTAATATTTTTGTTACAATAAAGGCGTAACCCTCTTATAACAGCAAAGTTACGCTTTTATTGTGTTGACTAAAAATAAATTATTGAATGTATTATTTATTAGATGTTTTGATATAGTTTTCTATGGCCATAGTCATTGATGGAACACCCGGGGTTGGTGCTGCGATATCAACAATTAAATCCATATCAGCACAGGCCTTGCTGGTGTTTACACCAAAAGCTGCAATACGTGTGTTGTTTTGTTTAAAATCAGGGAAATTTTTAAACAAAGATTGAATACTTGATGGACTGAAGAAAGCGATTACATCGTAGAAAACTTCTGCAAGGTCAGACAAATCACTTACTACTGTTCTAAAAAGTACAGCTGGTGTAAAATCGTAACCACTTTTCTCTAAAAATTTCATGGTATCTTCTGTCGCTACATCAGAGCAAGGATATAAAAACTTTTCGTTAGCGTGTTTCTTTAACACTTCAGCTAAGTCTGCTGCAGTCTGCTTTCCAAAGAAAATCTTACGTTTTCTATATTGAATATATTTCTGAAGATACAAGGCGATAGTTTCAGACAGACAAAAATATTTTAACTCTGCCGGAACATCATAACGCATTTCTTCACAAATTCTGAAAAAATGATCTGCTGCGTTGCGACTGGTAAAAATAACAGCCGTAAAGTCGGCAAGGTTGATTTTATCCTTTCTAAAGTCCCTTGCTGGTACACCTTCAACGTGAATAAATGACCTGAAGTCAACCTTTAAATTGTGCTTTTTGGCCAAATCGTAGTAAGGAGATTTTTCTGTTTCAGGTTTTGGTAAAGTAACCAAAATACTTTTCACTTTGCGAATTCTAGAGTCGTTCTTTTC
>SEDB01000621.1 GCA_004210715.1 Pedobacter sp. | reverse complement strand
CGTTGATGAATGGTCTCTTCTGCAAATCAGAAGTAACGGCATTAACATACAACATTCCATATTTACCTTCTGGTGTAAGGAAAAACACGGCATTACCTGCTGCCAATCCATTGGCCGGCGTAGTTTGCGTAGTTTCATTAAAGGTAATTGCTCTTGCTTTAGCCAGTGTTTCAATAGAAGAACCCGAAATCGCTGTGGTAAGGAAAGCATTCGCTTGTCCGGTTACCGGCTGACTGAATTTAGTAGTTCTTTTAGGACTAAAGCCGCTGATATCATAAACTGTTAATGGATTCGTAGCCACACTTGGAGAATATAAATTGACTACCCAAGTTGGCGTTTGAACTGTAGAATTAGAGCCTGGTTTTCTGTAAATACCAAAATCTATTTTTCCAGCATTAGTTGCCGCATTGGTATAACTGAAAGTGGTAGCATCAGTAACAGAAAAGAAGCTTGGTAGGATTTTAGCTACAGTATCTGGTAAATAAATATCTCTGTTTGCATAAATCATAAAACTAGGATTTACCTCAACCGTCACTTTTTTATACCCATCACCAATGAACACTCCTTTTTCATTCAGCGCACAAATGCGATAACTTTGTTTTCCATCACGAAGTGCAGCTGCAGGAAAGAGCGCACAAATGCGATAACTTTGTTTTCCATCACGAAGTGCAGCTGCAGGAAAGGCAGAATTTGGTAATTTAATAATTGATGAAAAACTTCTACGTTGAGCGGGATCGGTAATGTTAACCGTATAACGCGTGGCCTGAGCTGTACCAGCAGAAACTTCAAAAATGTAAGAATACATATCTTCTTTGGCAGAGCTGATCGTAAAATCTATCCACACCTCTTCTTTATCATTAATTAATTTATAATCGGTAACACAACGCGGATCACTATTGTTAAAAGTTACGGTTACATCTTCGAACATGTTAAATATGTTCGCCGACTCCTTTTTACAGGAGGCGAACACAATAACACATAAAGCGATGAATAACTGATGAATATATTTAGTTTTCATTATTTTAATTTTTAATCAGATTTACTGAAACGTTTATGCTTTAAATATTAATCAAGTGGATCAAATGTACCACCGGCCCATCCAATAGTTGGAAGAATTTTATTACCAAAACTCACAAAATCGTGTTAACAAATGCATGGTGCGAGATCTTCTCAAATCTGCATTACGTTTATTTTCAAATGCGAATTCAATTTGTCTTTCGTTCAAAATTAGGTTACGTAACTGAGCAGTGCTTCCAGCCAATGCAAGTCCGTAATCTGAATCACCAGCTACCACTCCTGCTCTTACTCTGATTTGTCTAACCAAATCTTTTGCACCAGAAATATTTCCTGTTTCATTTAAACAATCGGCATAATTTAACATTACTTCTGCAAATCTAAGTTCTATCCAATCCATACCACTACCACCGCCTACAGAACTATTATAAACAGATGCACTTGCTGTTAAACTAGGTGTAGAAAAACGTTTCACATATACCGCATTACCACTGCTTTCACCAACTGCTAAATTGTAATTCCACTGTTTCCTAGTTGTGTTTCCACTTAATGGATATACTGAACCATTTGTAGCAAAGGTAGCTTCAAACCTTGGATCTCTATTTAGCCAGAACATTGTAACATCATACGGAAAAGCAGTAGATGTGTTTAGTGGTTTGCCATCTCTCATCGGGTATGCATCCAACATTTTTGTAGTAGGCATAAAATAAGTACTAGGACTTCCACCTTCTGATGTTGGTCTTACACGCTGTTCAGTTCCATTTCCTCTGTTTGGTACTGTATTAGAGTAAGTTCTTACAAGAATTGCCTCTGTGTTGCTTGTACCTTCTACACGGAAAATGTCTAAATAATTTGGCATTAATCTTTTCCCTGCTGCAACGCACATGTCGTAAGCCTCTTTATTAGCTGCTAAAGCATCAGTCCATCTAGAAGCTTGAAAAGGATGTTTGGCATCATTCGTTGGATTAAATTGAGGACTAGCCCAATAAAATAATACTTTTGCTTTTAAACAGGTTGCTATTAATTTAGTTATTTTACCTCTTCCATCTGCATCACCAGGATTAAAGCCTTCCAATAGAATAATAGCATTATTTAAATCACTTAATATTGCAGCAATACACTCTTTTGCCGGCCTTCTACCCTCATCATAAATGGTATCAGCACCTTGTGGTGTTAATGGTAGTGGAACACCACCGTACACTTTAACCAATTCAAAATAGGTAATTGCTCTTAATGCATAGTATTGTCCAAGTAATTCATTTTTTTTAGGTGTAAGCATTTTACTTCCAGGAAGATTGGCGATTGCATCATTACATCTAGCAATATCCCAATATTTGTTATTTCCTGGATTGCCGCCATAGGTATTACCTGTATATCTTACATCGTTATTTCCCA
>SEDB01000620.1 GCA_004210715.1 Pedobacter sp. | reverse complement strand
AAAGTAGATTCTGCTACATACACTTACAACACTGGAACGATGTTGCAATCAAATGTGCTTCTATATCAAATTACTCACGATGCAAAATATTTAAACGAAGCGAAATTAATTGCCACTAACGCCGAAAAACACTTTTATAAAAACAACAAGCTTGGCGATCATTACTGGTTTAACGTAGTTTTGTTACGTGGCTATTTAGAATTGTTTAAAGAGGAAAAGGATGTTAAGCGATTAACGTTTTTAATCAACGAAGCTGAACGGATATGGAAAGATGAGCGTGACGAGCATAATCTGCTAGGGAAACAAAAATACAAATCTCTTATTATGCAGGCAGCGATGTTGGAATATTATGCTCGCCTTGCACAACTAAATTTAACCAAATCATAAACACATTATAATGAAAAGACGAACATTTATACAAAACACAGGCTTACTTGGCGCTGGCGTACTGGCTTCAAAATTTTCGCTGGCTGGAGAATTAGTTGCTGATTTTCCTGTAGTAAGGGTTGCAGCTGGTAAAAGGCATTTTCAAAGTAAAGCTGTAGATGCAGCAATTAAAACCTTCCAATCAAATGTCAAAAATCGGGAGCTAACCTGGCTTTTTGAAAATTGTTTTCCAAATACGTTGGATACAACAGTTTATTACGAAGAGAAAAATGGCAGGCCAGATACTTATGTTATTACTGGTGACATTGATGCGATGTGGCTTCGCGATAGTTCTGCACAAGTTTGGCCTTATTTACAGTTCGTAAATGAAGATGAACCATTAAAGAAATTGATTGCTGGCGTAATTATTCATCAAACACAGTGTGTTTTAAAAGACCCTTATGCAAATGCTTTTTACGGCGATCCGGGTAAAGTGGGCGAGTGGAAAACAGATAAAACCAAAATGCAAGCTGGTGTGCATGAACGTAAATGGGAGATAGATTCATTATGTTATCCCATTCGTCTGGCTTATCATTATTGGAAAAAAACTGGCGATAAATCACCTTTTGATGCAGAATGGAAAAAAGGAATAGAGGCTACCTTGAAAACTTTTAAAGAGCAACAGCGTAAAACAGATAAAGGACCGTACCATTTCCAACGTGAAACTACGCAACCAACGGATTCTCTACCTATGGCTGGCTATGGATTTCCTGTAAATCCGGTGGGCTTAATTTGTTCTGCTTTTAGGCCGAGTGATGACGCTACCATTTTTCCTTTCCTGGTGCCATCTAACTTTTTTGCCGTTTCGAGTTTAAAGCAAGCTGCGGAAATGGTTAAGGCTTT
>SEDB01000137.1 GCA_004210715.1 Pedobacter sp. | reverse complement strand
ACAATGGTTTGTTAAGCTACAACTGGGTAGAATCTACCTCAGGCCCGCCCCGTAAATATTATACCTTAACCGAAGTTGGAAAGGATATTTTATCTCAATTAGATCAAACCTGGCAAGAATTGGCTTATGCTGTAGGTGTTTCTCAAGAAGGAGCCAAATCATAATTTAAAAAAGGAAATGGAAAAGACCATCATCATAAATATAGGAAATACGATTATTCACATTGAAGAAAGTGCCTACGAACTCTTAAAAGTTTATTTGAACGAAGTAAAACAACATTTTGTTAATCACGCCGACGATTTAGAGATTGTAACCGACATCGAAAATCGCATCGCTGAATTATTAACTGAACAACTTGAAGCGCAAAAGAAGCAGGTGGTTGATACGAATGATGTGAATCTGGTCATTGCACAAATGGGGCGTGTTCAGGATTTCGACGGTGTTGAAGAGAACGATGACGAACCAGTAATTAATGCCAATTATCATGTTCATGCGGAGAAAAAATTATACCGCGATATGGATGACCGCGTAATTGCAGGTGTTTGTGCAGGTATTGCGCATTATATTAATACAGAGGCAAAATGGATTCGCCTGGCTGCTTTGCTTTCTGTGTTTTTAGGTGGCGCTGGCTTTTTGGTTTATGCGATCCTTTGGATTATCATGCCAAAAGCTAAATCACGTATCGAAAGAATGGAAATGAAAGGCGAACCTGCAAACTTGCAGGGTTTTCAGAAGAATTTGGATGAAGAGTTATTGGCTGTAAAGCAAGGTTTGGCTATAGCCGGAAAACATACGGGATCTATTTTCGGACAGATCGGCATTTTCATCGGTGAATTTTTTGAGTGGCTTGGTCGTTTCATTTCCGGAACCGGAAAAGTGATTTTCAAAGTAATTGCTGGTTTCATTGTTTTATTTGGCATACTATTTTTGCTCTCACTAATTATTGGCTTCGCAGCATTTCAAGGCTTTTGGGATTCGACTGTATATGAATATTTCCCGTTTTCGATTATCAACGAAGGAAACCGCGGCGTTATTTTATTTAGTGCATTCATCGTATTTTTTGTTCCGGTTTTGGCCCTGGTGTTGTTTTCCATTCGCTTCGCTTTCAACAAGCAAGCCATTAACAAAACACTTTCCTTTCCATTATTAATCATATGGTTGGCAGGTGTAGCAACGGCTGGCTATCATGCTGCAAAAATCTCATCGGAGTTTAAGCAACATGCAGAACTTACGCAGAGCAATGATTTAAAATCGTATAAAACCTACATTATTGATATTGACAGAAGTAAATATTTTAGTAAAGAGGATAGCATTAAGTACAATATTGATGCGAATAATCGCCGGCAGATTGTAACAGATGATTTTGATAACGGTCCTTTTGTAGCGCCATATAATATCCGCATCAATGTTGAAAAAAGTGAAAACCTGGCCAGTCGCTTAATTCAAAAATATGAGTCGCAAGGCAAAACGTTTCAAAGTGCCCTACAAAATGCACAAAACATTGATTATAACTATCATTTGAAGGACTCAACTATCTTATTTAATCCGCGTTTTCAACTAAGAAAAGGCACCATTTGGAGAAACCAGGAGGTAAGACTTAACCTCGAAGTTCCGGTGGGAACGAGGTTGATTTTTAAAGAAGATGCTTACCGCTACATTAATAACTGGGGAACCTGGGACTGCTCAGATAAAGAAGGTGACGATAATGGTTACAGTACCTGGGTTATGACTGAAGAAGGTTTGAAATGCATGGCTCAACTGAAAGAAGAGGCTTTAAACAAGAAAAAACTTCAGAAAGAGTTACGTGAATTAGAACTGATGAGAAAAACTAAACCAGTTGATACCTTAAACCCGGATTCTATTTCAGATCGAATTAAAGAAGTGAAGGAACAATTAGGCATCAATACTGAAGAAAATAACGATAATCAATAAGGAATTTACTCAGTTACTTCGAAAAAGTTTAAAAAAATCTCCTGCTCAAATAATTGAAATGGAAATTTCCATACCCTGAATATGGGTTAAACTGAAGGAATAACTTAAAGAAAAAAATCATGAAAAAGTTGTTAGTGCTCATGGCATGCCTGATGGTGTGTGGGGTTTCCTTTGCCCAAAATGTCCATAAAATTATAGGTAAAATTGTTGATGAAAAGGCTGTTCCTGTGCCATTTGCGATTGTTCGTGTGCTTAATTTTCCAGATACCACCCTGGTAAAAAGTGTTGCTTCAAATCAGGATGGATTTTACGAAATCAATCAATTGAAAAGTGGAAATTACCTGTTGTCGGTTTCAGTGGTGGGTTACAAGGCAAAAAAAACGGAAAAATTTTCTTTGAACGCAGATTTGCAAATGCCCGACATCAACATCGAAAGTTTAACGAAACAGTTAAATGAAGTGAGTATTTCTGGTAAGAAACCTTTTATCGAACATCAAATTGATAAAACCGTATTGAATGTTGAAAACAGCATCACAGCAACCGGTGGGACGGCTCTTGAAGTTTTGGAGAAAGCACCTGGTGTACAGATCGATCGGCAAAGTGACCAGATCAAGCTGAATAATAAGTCTGGCGTGTTGGTGATGATTGATGGTAAAACCAACTTTTTGTCGGGTGCTGATGTAACGGCTTTGTTGAGTAACATGAGTGCAGAGCAAATTTCTACTATTGAATTGATTACCAATCCATCCTCAAAATATGATGCAGCCGGAAATGCAGGGATTATTAACATAAAGCTGAAAAGAAACAAAGCTTACGGTACCAATGGAACGGTTTCTTTTAATGGTGGACAAGGAATTATGCCGAATTCGCCATCAGATTTGTATCGTGGTGGCGTAAATTTGAACCTTAATCATAGAGAAGGAAAATGGAATATTTTTGGTAATGGTGCAATGGCCAGAAAATCAAATTTTAATAATACCTATCTCAACCGAACCACTTCATCGAATGGATTGGCCAGTGACTTAACGCAGAATTTTAACAGGCATAATAAGGGCATTGGTTTTCAGGGAAAACTTGGTGCAGATTATTATGCTTCGGAGAAAACCGTTTTCGGAGTAATGTTAGATGCAAATACGGTTAAAACTAAACTCACTAATTTTAGCAATACCAACATTAATGCGATGCAAAATGGCACGAACACAGCTAGTTCAATCCTTCAGGATGCATTTTCGTCTTCGCCAGTTGGAAATTTAACGGCAAATTTTAACATTAAACATGATTTTGATAAAAACGGGAAGGGCTTAACTTTTGATATGGACTATTCTGGCTTTAGTAATGAGAAGGAGGAAAACTTTCTGGCGAATTATCTTAACGCTACAGGCAATTCAACCAATCAAACAAATTTGCGAAACACCACCGATGCTAAAATAAATGTCTATGCTGCTAAAACTGATTTGACCCTTCCACTTTCTAAAACCATGAAATTAGAAACCGGCTTAAAAAGCAGTTATGTAGTTACCAATAATGATTTCCTTTCCGAACAATTTTTATCTGGCGTTTGGCAAAATGATTTTGGTAAATCCAACTATTTCGTTTACAAAGAAAACATTAATGCAGCTTATGCTAATTTTTCAAAAGAGTGGAAAGTATGGCAAATCCAGGTGGGCTTAAGAGCTGAGCATACACATTCTAACGGAAATTCGGTTACGGATAATAAAGAAGTGGATCGAAATTATTTATCACTTTTTCCAACTGCCTTTGTAAACCAAAAGATTAATGAAAACCATAATATTCGTTATTCTTACAGTAGGAGAGTAGATCGCCCGAATTATCAACAACTCAATCCGTTCGTTTTTTACATGGACCCATTGGCTGTAGATCAGGGAAATCCATATTTGAAACCTCAGTTTACTGATAATTTTGAGATCAACTATGGCTACAAACAAGCTTCTTTATCTTTAAGTTACTCCGATACCCGAGATATGATTACGCAGATCAGTCAACAAGATGATGCAACAAGGGTAATTAGTGTGATTCGTCAAAACTTAGGACGCTTTCAAAACTTTTCTGCAGGCATTTATGTACCCGTAAAAATTGCTAAATGGTGGAATATTCAAAATAATGCCAGTGTTTACTACAGCAAATTTCAAGATCCGAATTTAGAGGGTGCCGCATACAGCGCTGGCCAGGTGGCTGTTAATTTATATAGCTCGAGTTCTTTTACGTTACCACAAAATTTTTCGGTAGAGATAAACTTCTGGTTAAATACGCCGCGTGTTTCAGGAGTGGAAAGAACCACAGTAACACAGTATGCGATTAATGCCGGAATACAAAAAAGTATGTTAAATAAAAAGCTTAAATTGAGGATGAACATGGATGATATTTTCTTAACCAACTATTGGGCAGGAAGTTTAATTTATCAGAATGTGAATATGAATGTAACCAATCGTTACACCAGCAGAAGAGCCAACTTCAGCATCAGTTATAATTTTGGAAACCAGAATGTAAAATCTGCCAGATCAAGAAATACCGCGACAGATGATATTAAAAATAGGGCAGGATCTTAATTATTCAATTAATAAAAACATTAACACTATGAAAAAAATAATCTACGCCATAATGATATCTCTAGCTTCATTTGGTTACAGCTGCAAAAACGGCCATAATAATTTATCGTTGAATACCATAGATACCAATACTGATTTCAAATTTATAGCTAAATATGATGAGGATAAAACTGGCAAATTGGAAAAATATCTAGATAGCGCCTTGAATAATCAGTTTCCGTTGGATGAAAATATCGATCTTTTTGTAAACCTCAGCGGAAAGGATAAATTTAATTTAAAAGCAAAAAAAGGAATCCTAGAAATTGATTTTGATAAACGAAACAGCAGCTTGGAGAGCTATATTAAGGTGAAAAAAATGGCTAAAGGAATTCAAAAGCAGTTGATGGAAAAGTGATTTGGTAGAAACATTTCCAGTGAGTCACAGCCTTTTTATATAAACTTCATTCGATGATTCTTATCTTGTGCGATCAAAAAAATGATGATTCACATGAAAAAAATATTCCTTAGCCTTTTACTTTCACAGGTCGTTTTAGTTGCTGCTTTTGCGCAAACTAAACCGAATTTCTGGGATGATGTGCAAACCATTAAAAAGTACGATAAAATGTTTCAGCCGCCTGCTAATCCGGTGCTGTTTGTCGGCAGTTCGTCAATCAGGAAGTGGGATGATCTGACTCAGGTTTTTGCAAAATACAATGCCTTAAACCGTGGTATTGGCGGTGCAGTAACAAACGATATTACCTATTATTTGAATGATATTGTTTTTCCATATAATCCTCGTCAAATTGTATTGTACGTTGGCGAAAACGATCTTCCTGATGCAAAAACAACAGCCGATAGTGTATTGAATAGAACGATTAAACTGTTCAACTCCATCAGAGCAAAAATGCCGAACACCCCAATCGTTTATATTTCCATAAAACCCAGCCCAAGTAGAGATAAATTCAGAGATAAGGCTGTGGCAGCAAATGCTTTAATTAAAGATTTTTTGTCGAAGCAGATTAATACTAAGTTTGTCGATGTTTTTAATTTAATGCTGACGAAAGATGGTCAAAATCGTCCGGAATTGTTTGTGGACGATATGCTTCATATGAATACTGCCGGTTATGCCATTTGGAAAAAAGCGGTGGAAAAACATTTGATTAAATGATAGCTGATTCAAATTTGACCATTTAAACTCCTTAAAATCAGACCATTTTATCATGCCGATAAGACAATATTTGCTCGTACTTCTTTTTTTCTTTTCAAGTTTTACGTTATTTGCTCAAAATAAATTTACGCTAAGTGGTACAATCCGCGATGCAAGTTCTGGCGAAACGCTTATTGGTGCTACCATTAAAATCTCAGGCACCATTTCTGCAGGAACGCAAACCAATAATTACGGTTATTTTGCACTGACTCAATCCGAAGGAAATTACACGGTAACCATCAGTTACCTAGGTTTTATTCCGGTTACAAAAAACATTAATCTCAACAAGGATACCAAACTAAATGTAGAACTTCTGGTAGGAAATGATTTAGGTGGAATTGTAATCCGTGCCAAAGATCGGAAGAATGAAAATGTGAAAAGCGCACAAATGGGCTTGGAAAAGATTGACATGAAGGCCTTAAATTCAATTCCGGTTTTGCTTGGCGAAAAGGA
>SEDB01000619.1 GCA_004210715.1 Pedobacter sp. | reverse complement strand
ATAAAAATCAGGTTTGGGAAAAGGTTGAAGAAGAATTACAAGAATTTAAAGCAGAGTTTAACGTAGCAGATAACACTGCTGTAGATGTAGAAAAGGCAGAGTCTGAATTTGGCGATGTCATTTTTTCGCTGATCAATTATGCCCGTTTCATTAATATTAATCCTGAAAATGCTTTAGAAAAGACAAATAAAAAGTTCATAAAACGATTTCAATACCTAGAAAATAAAGCAAAACAAAATGGCAAAGCTTTAGCAGACATGACACTTGCTGAAATGGATATTTATTGGAACGAAGCGAAGAAATTGTAAATATGGGTGCTGAAGAAAATCAATCGCCAAAAAATCTAGTTAATATCATTACCTTTAATGTAAGGGCAACTGGCGATGAGGGCATTATACCATGGATAAATATTGCTCGTGCAAACGAAGAAATTTTAAATTTAATCGATGCTGATGAAATTGTTATTCCTGAACATGAAATCACCGTTGCTATCGATTACCCGCTATCAAGCCCAACATCATTTCATTTGTTTTCTTCTATCGGTTTCTCCCGGAAGTTATTATTGATAGAAATTAGAGAACAGTTTTTAGGCTTTGCCAAAGCAGAAACACTGGATGTTCCAGCTATTGATTTAGTTGCCTTAGATGTTTATAAAACAGATTCGGGCATGATAGAAGTTACTTTAGATATTGATCTTTAGTAAAAAACACCATCAACATAATACCATTTTCCATCTTCCAATTTGAAATTTGATTTTTCATGCAGCACTTCAGTCTGAAATTTGCTGTTTACATAAAAAGCTTTAAACTCAACAGTATCAAAACCAGCTGAAACAATTTCGAGCTTAAGCCATTTGGTATTTTTGGCACTTTTCATATACGCATCTTTTGAGCTCCCTTTTCTTTTGCTTGCATGAGTGGTTGCGAAAAGATAATCTGCATCTACCACCACAAACGCCGAGTAACGAGAACGCATAAGTGCTTCGGCCGTTGGCGCATTTTTAATTTTTAGATGGTAAGGCCCGCAACAGTTTTCATATTGCAAAGCATTTCCGCAGGGACAAATCATTTTCCGATGGGTTTTAAAGAAACAAATTTAGGATTAAATATTTCCTCTGCTAAAATTTACGTAAAATTGCATTCGAAAATAATGAGGTATTTCTTTCACATTGCTTATCAGGGACAGTATTTTAGCGGTTGGCAAAAACAACCTGGCGTAAAAAGCGTACAGGAAGTTATTGAGCAAACACTTTCAAAAATATTAAAATCGCCCATAAC
>SEDB01000618.1 GCA_004210715.1 Pedobacter sp. | reverse complement strand
TTATGGATAATGCACCCTTGCGCAGAGGTAAAGCAACCGTTCACGAAAAATGGAGCACCAATACTGCTATTTTAAGTGGCGATGTAATGATGGTGGAAGCCAATAAAAACCTTGCTAAAGTTAATCCTATATTCCTTAAAGACGTACTGGATACCTTTAATGCGACAGCACAAGGCGTTTGCGAAGGGCAACAGCTTGATATGGAATTTGAAAATCGTAATGATGTGAGTATTGAAGAATACATCAATATGATCAGGCTAAAGACAGCTGTTTTATTGGGTGGCGCCTTAAAGTTAGGGGCTATTATTGCAGGCGCTTCAGAGAAAGATGCTGATCTCATTTATCAATTTGGAGAAAATATTGGCATCGCTTTCCAATTGCAGGATGATATTCTGGATGTTTACGCAGATCCGGAGAAATTTGGCAAACAGGTTGGCGGAGACATTATTGCCAATAAGAAAACATTCCTACTTCTAAAAGCATTCGAACTGGCTGAAGGAGATATGAAGGAATCTTTAGATATCTGGACCAGCTATAAAGATTTTGACATTAAGGAAAAGGTGGAAACCGTAAGATCAGTATATGATACCCTTGATGTGCAGAATATCGCTAAAGAGAGCATGAACAAATATCTGGATAAGGCGCTAAATCAATTCAAACAAATCAATGTAAGCGATGAACAAAAAAGCAATTTGCTAGCGCTTACCGATCAGTTAATGGCTAGAGAATATTAAAATTTCTAAATTCTCATTGCAAGCTACGAAGAAGCGTTGTAAAAATTAGTCTATTAAGATTGCTTCGTACCTCGCAATGACGATATAACAAAAGAAGCCAATGCTTGCGCATTGGCTTCTTTTGTTACTGACAAGTTCCGAAATAAGTTACCTAACTAGCTTAATTATTCTGGTAAAACAAAAAAAGTCCTGATTTTCATCAGGACTTTTTAAAATATCGGTAGATACTAATTATTCTGCAGTTGCAGCTTCTTCAGTAGCTTCGTCTTTTTTAACAGCTTTTTTTGCTGGTGCTTTTTTAGCTGGTGCTTCTGCAGCAACTTCTTTAGCTTCAGTTGCTTTTTTAGCAGCTGGTTTTTTAGTTAATGCTTCTTCAATTTCAGCATCAGAGATGGGAAGAACAGATACATAAGATTTGTTATCTTGTTTCTTTCTGAAAACTACAGTACCATCAATCAAAGCGAATAATGTATGGTCTTTTCCTAAACCAACATTTTTATCTGGATGGTGTTTTGTACCACGTTGACGTACTAAAATGTTTCCAGC
>SEDB01000617.1 GCA_004210715.1 Pedobacter sp. | reverse complement strand
GAAACGCCATCAAATCCGGGAATTGATATTATTGATTTAGCTTTTTTAGGTGATTTAGCCAAAAAACACAATCAGCTTTTAGTGGTTGATAACTGTTTCGCAACGCCGTATCTGCAACAGCCAATTAAATTAGGCGCTCATCTTTCTATCCATTCGGCTACAAAATACATTGATGGACAAGGTCGTGTGTTGGGCGGAATAGTTTTAGGAGCTAAAGAATTAATCGCCGAAGTGGTAGGCTTCGCCCGTCACAGCGGACCAGCTTTATCGCCTTTCAACGCCTGGATTCTATCTAAAAGTTTAGAAACCTTGGCTGTTCGTATGGACCGCCATTGTGAAAGTGCTTTAAAAGTGGCCGAATATTTAGAGAAACATCCAAAAATTAAATTAGTTAAATATCCGTTCTTGCCATCGCACCCGCAGTATGAAATTGCCAGAAAGCAGATGAAACAAGGTGGGGGTATTGTTACCATCGTGGTGGAAGGTGGAGTGGAAGGTGCCCGTAAGTTTATGGATGGTTTGAAAATGTTCTCTATCTCTGCAAACCTGGCCGATACACGTTCCATTGCAACACATCCGGCAACGAGTACACACAGCAAGATTTTGTTCTATCCGAACTAAAATCCATCAGCGAGCCAGACTATTTAAAAAAGATGGCGCATTTTGGAATTGATACCTCAAAAGCATTTGGTATTCGTGTGCCGAATATTCGAAAATTAGCCAAAACTATTGGCAAAAATCAGGATTTATCTTTACAGCTTTGGGAAACTGGTTTTCACGAGGCTAGACTCTTAGCTTCTTTTATCGGCGATTATAAACTCGTTACCGAAACGCAAATAAATTCGTGGGCGAAAGATTTTAACTCCTGGGATATTTGCGACCAGGCCTGCGCTAATCTTTTCGTTAAAACGCCTTATTTTAAATCAAAGGTTTTGGAATTTGCACAAGCTGAGGAAGAATTTGTAAAACGAACTGGCTTTGTTCTAATGGCTTGTGCGGCTGTCCATCTTAAAAAAGAAGCCGATGAAACTTTTCTCGAGTTTTTGCCAATAATCGAAAGAGAAGCTTACGACAATCGAAACTTTGTTAAAAAAGCCATGAACTGGGCGTTAAGGCAAATCGGAAAACGAAATGCCTTTTTACATCCTTACGCTATAGAAACAGCAAACAACATTCTCGCTCAGCAAAACAAAAAAGCAAATTGGATAGCGCTTGATGCACTCAGAGAACTTAACAGCGATGGAGTTTTGGTAAAAAATAAACAGTAGGCACTCATAACTTCCGACTTCGGACTCCAGACTGAAAACTTTCTTACCCTACATCAATGCACAGGTTTGAAACCTGCAGTAAATTTGTATCATAAACAAGAAAGGAAATTTATGTCACAGTTTATTTTGTACCAAGAAAACACCAGGGGCCATGCAAACCATGGTTGGTTAAACGCTCACCATTCATTCAGCTTTGCTAATTATTACAATCCTGAAAGAATGCATTTTGGAGTTTTACGTGTTTTAAATGATGACTTGATTGATGGTGGAATGGGTTTTGGAACACATCCACATGATAACATGGAAATTATTACCATTCCACTAACAGGTGCAATTGCCCATAAAGATAGTATGGGAAATTCGGCCGTAATTAATGCTGGAGAAATTCAGGTAATGAGTGCGGGTACAGGCGTTAGCCACAGCGAATTTAATGCACTGGAAGACGTTCAGTTAAACTTATTGCAAATTTGGTTATTCCCGAATAAGAAGAATGTTGCACCACGTTATGACCAAAAGGCTTTAGATGTTGCTGCTCGTCACAATAATTTTAAACAAATTTTATCGCCAAATGCTGCCGATGATAATGTTTGGATTCATCAGGATGCCTGGTT
>SEDB01000616.1 GCA_004210715.1 Pedobacter sp. | reverse complement strand
CATTAATCCCATATTGTACTTTATAAATTTATTTAGTTTTTTTTAAGAGGGCGCAAGATACAAATTTGCCTTAAAAAAGAAAACACAAAATTTTATTTATCAAGTGTTTAATTTTTAAGGAAATAGAACTGCTAGAAAAGGTAAAAAAGATTGAATGAGTGAAGGAAAGATTGAGTGACTAGATTAGTGAATTAGATAAGCTATCGGGTGATGAAATAAGAGAATGGAATAAAAAAAGAGGAAATAATAGACGACATTCTATCATTAAAAATTCACTCATTCCATCATTATTTACGGCGCTATGCTTTCTTTCATATTCAAATCGGCATTACCGCTTTCCATGGTATAAGTACTGAAATCTTGCGGTGCTTCAAAGTTAATGCCTTCGCCCATACTGCCATCAGCACCTTTTACATATACACGCTGAGTAGAATAGAAAATTTTTTTGATTTCATCCCAGATCAATTCCTGAGAAGAAAAGGTATCTCCTTTGTTATTTTTAACCACCACATTCTTTCGGAACTCGGTTTTCTTATCCTGATCTTTACGAATGGCATAATCACAAATCAGGTTGCCATCTATGGTTCCGTTAGGATTAAAGAAATCGATATTTACACCTTTGGGCATTTCCTGGTAAACAGCCCCTTCGGAAGGCGTGATTTTATCCAGGATGGGCGCATTCCCTTTTGCCTTTACCCTGGCAGAATCACTGTAAATCACTTCAAAACCAATCGTTCTGTCTCTAGTGAACGTAATCTTATTTACCGAAACTGAATTTGCTTTTTTGAGGTCGTCATCTCCACAGGAAGCCAAAAAAAGTGGCAATCCAAGCATCAAACCGTATAAAAAAGTTTTCAGTTTCATTAATCAACTCTATATCTGCGGAACCAGGTATCGTTAAGTGTAAAGCCTAAATGAAAGTTAATGAATTTCTCTTTCACTAAGTTATTACTGATGGTTCCTCTTTGTCCAACCTCAGTGGTAAAGTTAATCTTATAAAATGCTGATCCTGCATTTGCACTAGGTAAAGGAAAACCAAAACCCAGCGAGGCGCCCATCTGCTTGATATCCTGATTGTTGATCTGGATATATGTTTTATCATAACTAAAACCTAAACGATAATCAACACGTTTAAAATAGCTATTGTAAGAAGTAACATCTGGCGTCCACTGACCACCTAATGAAGCTCCCCAGCTATCCTGTAGGCCAGAATTTATATTATTGATGCTGGTAGCAGCCCATTTGCTCATTCTAAAATCAGCACCGATTAACCAATGATCTGT
>SEDB01000615.1 GCA_004210715.1 Pedobacter sp. | reverse complement strand
GCACATCAACAAAATTGCCTTTTTGACCCCACTGAATATTATGCTGTAATTGATTAATCAAGGCATTTGATGTGGTAAAAGTTCCAGTGGTTTTCATATCAGAATATAAGGCAACAGCGATTAAAGCTTCTGCAGTCAGTTCTCCAGGATATCCTTCAATTTTTACATACCTGAATCCCTGAAAAGTAAAATGAGGTTCAAAGCTTTGCGCTACATTGTCTTTCAAGATGTACTGATTGCGCTGTTTCGCAGAGCGAAGGTTAGTGGTATAAAAATTACCTGCCTTATCCAACACCTCTGCATGGCTGATGCTAATTTTTGTACCAGCTGCGCCTTTTGCATTTAGTATAACCCAGCCAACAAGATTCTGACCGAAATCAACAACAGTTTCTCCAATCGGTGTTTTGAAAATTTTAACTGGTTTGAATGTTTCGTGTTTCCTTACCGGCGGGCCACTCATGCCAACTAATTTTTCATTTCCTTTCGGGATAATCCTTACTGCTTTCCAGGATGTATTTTCTTTAAAACCTACATCGTCCCAATCCGCCTGTTCTTGTCTGGCATCATAGGTTTCGCCGTTATAAATATCAGAATACAACACCGGCCCATTTGCGCTTTTCCAGGTATCATCGGTAATAAAAATTTCTTTTATCCCATCTGTGTAAGTAACCTCAAGCTGAAAAAGAAGCGCCCTTGTATCGCCATAAAACTTGCTTTGTCCTGAAAAACCGATATTTCCTTTATACCAACCATTTCCCAATGAGATGCCAAAAGCATTCCATCCGGTTTTTAAGGATTTTGTTAAATCGTATGCTTGGTATTGGATGTGATCCTGATAGCTTGTCCAGCCTGGCGCAAAATAATGATCACTAATTTTCTTTCCATTCAAATGGGCTTCATAAAGTCCTTTGGCCGTGATGAAAGCCGTAGCTGTTTTAATCTTTTTTTTGATCATGAATTCTTTTCTAAGCATTGGGCTGCTTGAAGAAGAATCCGGCCCGCCAACTGTTACCCAATTCGAAACCCAATCCTTTGACTTCAAACCAGTTTGAAATAATTGGACCGAAGACCATTTAGAAGTATTTCCATGGTTGTCCTTTACCCTTGCTTGCCAATAGTATCTGGTATTGGATTCCAGTTCCACTCCATTGTAGGAAATCAATACAGATTGATCGCTTTTTTGCTTTGATTTCCAAACCTGACTTTTCTCAATGGTCTCGCTTTTCCCAACACGGATTTCATATTGAACCTGCATCGTATTCTTTAAATCTGAACTGATTTTCCAGCTAAATCT